>DOKO01000045.1 GCA_003510825.1 Stenotrophomonas sp. | reverse complement strand
GGCGAGACCGGCACCGGCAAGGAACTGGTTGCGCGCCAGCTGCACGCGGCCAGCGGCCGTCGTGGCCGCTTCGTCGCCTTGAACTGCGGCGCGATCAGCGAGTCGCTGCTGGAAGCGGAGCTGTTCGGCTACAGCGATGGCGCCTTCACCGGCGCGCGGCGCGGCGGTCGCGTCGGCCTGGTCGAGGCCGCCGACGGCGGCACCCTGTTCCTCGATGAGATCGGCGAACTGCCGTTGCCACTGCAGACCCGCCTGCTGCGGGTGCTGGAGGAGCGCGAGGTCCTGCGCGTGGGTGCCACCGAACCGACGCCGGTGGACCTGCGCGTGGTTGCCGCCACCCTGCAGTCGCTGGAACAGCGCGCCGCGGCCGGCAGCTTCCGCCGCGATCTGTATTACCGACTGGCCGCGCTGCGCATCGCCCTGCCCTCGCTGCGTGCGCGGCGCGCGGATATCCCCTTGCTGGCACAGCACTTCTTCCGCCAGCTGCGCGGGATCGACGCGCCATTGGACGCGGACGCGATGGGCGTACTGACCGCCGCCGGGTGGCCCGGCAACGTGCGCGAACTGCGCAACCTGGTGGATCGCCTGCGCATCCACTGGCAGCCGGGCGAAGGGCTGATCGATGCCACGCGCCTGCTGCAGCTGGCGCCGGAGCTGGTGAATGAAGGTGCCGCCGCGTTGCCGGTGGAAAGCAACGGCAAGCGCCCGCCGCGTGCGCAACTGGAAGCACTGCTGCAGGAACACCGCAATGACCGCGAAGGCATGGCGCAGGCGCTGGGCGTGTCACGCACCACGCTGTGGCGCTGGCTGCGTGCGGAGAATCTGTAGCGTCGAGCAAGGTTGGCGACTACCGGAGCGGCAGCCCCGCGCGCTCTGGTAGGTGTCAACCTTGGTTGACACGCTCTCTGCGCGGAACGCCAACCAAGGTTGGCGGCTACCAACCGGGGCAAAAGCAGTTACCGGGGCGGTTCGGCGTCCAGCGCCATGCGGAAATACACCACCCGCTCGGTTTCCTCGAAACCACACGCGCGGTGTGCGGCATGCGCCTGCACATCTTCCACGCGGCTGTCCGAAGCCAGTTCGCTGCAGCCGGCCGCGCGCGTCCAGTCCTGCACCGCCGCCAGCAGGCCGCGGCCCACGGCATGGCCCTGCCACGAAGGCTGCACATACCAGCCTTCCAGGAAGCCCACCGGCGAGGAGTCGGTGCCGTTCACATAATCGTGGCGCAGCCGCACTTCGGCGAAACCCACGGCTTCGCCATCGGCCAGGCAGGCCAGGAACACCGCGCCGTCGGCGTCGGCAAGCGACTGCGCCAACTCCTCCAGCGGGTCATCGGCATCCGGCCACAGACCCAGCCGCAGCTGCGCCCACGCCGCCGCATCGGCCGGCGAGGCCTTGCGGATCGTCGGCGCGGCATCACTCACGGGTACAGCAGCCGCTTGCTCCAGCGCCCTTCGGCACCGGCCTCGTAGCACCAGCGCTCGTGCAGGCGGAACTGCGCGCCGTACCAGAACTCGATGCGGTCGGGCACCACGCGCAGGCCACTCCAGCCCTCCGGGCGCGGCACATCCTTGCCCTCGAAACGGGCTTCGACCTCGGCCACGCGCGCATCGAATTCCTCGCGCGTCGCCAGCGTCTTCGACTGCAGCGATGCCCACGCGCCGATCTGGCTCATGCGCGGGCGGCTGGCGAAATAGACATCGGCCTCGGCATCGGCCACCTGCTCCACGCGCCCTTCGATGCGCACCTGGATGCCGGCCTCGCGCAGGCTGCGCCACAGGAACAGCAGCGCCGCCTGCGGATTGGCCTGCAGTTCCTGGCCCTTGTGGCTGTCCAGGTGGGTGTAGAACACGAAACCGCGCTCATCGAAGGCCTTCAGCAGCACGGTACGCGCCGACGGGCGGCCCTGCGTATCGGCGGTGGCCACGGTCATCGCGTTGGGCTCGACCTCGCGGCTCTGCTTCGCCTCGTCGAACAGGGCGGCAAAGGTGGACAGGGCTTCGGCGTAAAGGTCGCTCATGGTTCGCTTCTTCTCACACGGATTGGGCTATTGTGGCGGCATGGTTGCTGCTGCGTACATGCCCCAGGTGAAAGGATTCCCGGATGCGCTTGCCGAGCAGGCGCTTGACGATGCGCTGGCCAGCGGCGCCACGGTGCCAGTATTGGCGATCAGCGGCGTGCAGGGCAGCGGCAAATCGACGCTGGCCGCCCAGGTGGTCGCCCGCGCCCAGGCACGCGGCCTGAACGCGGCAGCGCTGTCCATCGATGATGTCTACCTGACCCGCGCGCAGCGCCAGCGCCTGGCCCGCCAGGTCCACCCGCTGCTGATCACCCGCGGCCCGCCCGGCACCCACGACCTGCCGCTGGCCCATGCCGTGCTCGACGCGGTGGCCGCTCGCGAGCCGCTGGCACTGCCGCGCTTCGACAAACTGGCCGATGAGCGCCTGCCCGAAGCGCAGTGGACAGCACTGGACGCCCCGCTGGACCTGCTGGTGTTCGAAGGCTGGTTTCTCGGCACGCCCGCGCAGGATGATGCCGAGCTGGACAGCCCCTTGAACGCGCTGGAGCGCGAGGCCGACCCGGATGGCCGCTGGCGGCGCTGGTGCAACCAGGCGCTGGCCCGTGACTACCCGGCGCTGTGGCAGCGCTGCGACCGCCTGTGGTTCCTGCAGCCACCGGACTTTTCGGTGGTGCCGCGCTGGCGCTGGCAGCAGGAACAGAACCTGCAGGCCGCCCAGCCCGGCCGGCACGGCATGAGCCGCCCGCAGCTGGAGCGCTTCGTGCAGTACTACGAACGGGTCAGCCGGCAGGCGCTGCGTGCCCTGCCCGACCGCGCCGACCATGTGGTGGTGCTGGACGGCCAGCGCCAGGTGCAGGCGGTGCGCTGAGGCCGCAATCTGCGGCACGGCGGATGCTTCCAACAGCAACCATCGTGCCAGGCCGGGGGTGCGGAAGTGGTAGGATCAGAGGGCATGAATCCTGCTCCGAACCTGATCCTGATCGGCCCGATGGGCGCCGGCAAAACCTGCATCGGCCGCCGCCTGGCCGAGCGCTTCACGCTGGACTTCGTCGATGTCGACCAGGCCATCGTCGACGCGGCGGGGGCCAGCATTCCCACGATCTTCGAACACTCCGGCGAAGCCGGCTTCCGTGGCCATGAGCGCGAGGCCCTGGCCCGCGTGCTGGAAGGCCACGGCCAACTGGTTTCCACCGGTGGCGGGGCCGTGCTGGAAGCAGGCAACCGTGCGCTGATCGCCCAGCGCGGCTTCGTGGTCTACCTCCGCGTGAGCGTGGCCGCGCAGCTGGAACGCCTGGCCCGCGACAAGGGCCGGCCGCTGCTGCAGCGCCCGGACCGTGAGCAGGTGCTGCACGATCTGGCCGCGCTGCGCGACCCGCTGTACCGCGAGCTGGCCGACCTCACCCTCGATACCGACCCGTTTACCGCTGCCGACGCCACCGCCCAGCTTGTCGTCAAGCTGGCCACGCAATGGCAGCGCCAGGACCTGACTGCATGACCTCCCCCGCCCTGCTGCAGGTCGCCGTTGGCGGCGACCGCCCCTATTCCATCACCATCGGCGCCGGTGCCCAGGCCGACGGCGCCGCGCTGGCCTCGCATGTGCGCGGCCGCCATGTGCTGCTGCTGAGCGACAGCGAAGTCGCCCCGCGCTACCTGGCCGCCGTGAAACAGACCCTGCTGGCCGCACGCCCGGACCTGATCGTCGGCGAGCACGTGCTGCAGGCCGGCGAGGCCTCCAAGACCCTGGCCGAGTTCGGCCGCGCCATCGAAGCACTGGCCGCACTGGGCGCCACCCGCGATGCCTGCGTGTTCGCCCTCGGCGGCGGCGTAGTCGGCGATCTGGCCGGTTTCACCGCGGCCTGCTGGATGCGCGGCGTGGACTGCGTGCAGCTGCCGACCACCCTGCTGGCGATGGTCGATTCCTCGGTGGGCGGCAAGACCGCCGTGGACATCCCGGCCGGCAAGAACCTGGTCGGCGCCTTCCATCCGCCGCGTGCGGTCATCGCCGATACCGGCGTGCTGGCCACCCTGCCGCCGCGCGAACTGCGTGCCGGCCTCGCCGAAGTGGTGAAGTACGGCGCGCTGGGCGATGCGGTGTTCTTCGAATGGCTGCAGCAGCACGCCGAGGCGCTGCTGGCCGGCGAAGACGCCGCGCTGGCCGAAGCCATCGCGCGCAGCTGCCGGCACAAGGCCGCCATCGTCGAACGCGACCCCTTCGAGAAGAGCGAGCGCGCCCTGCTCAACCTGGGCCACACCTTCGGCCACGCCATCGAGACCGAACAGGGCTATTCGGCCCCGGGCCGCGATGCACTGAACCATGGCGAGGCTGTGGCCGTGGGCATGGTGCTGGCGGCGAAGCTGTCCACCGACCTGGGCCTGGCCGAGGATGCCGACCGCGTGCGCCTCCAGGCGCTGCTGGAAAAGCTGCAGCTGCCGGTGACGATCCCCGCCGGGCTCGACCCGCAGGCCCTGCTGGGCCGCATGCGGCTGGACAAGAAGAACGTGGCCGGCCGCCTGCGCCTGGTGCTGTGGCGCGGCATGGGCCGGGCCGAAGTGGTGCCGGACGTGGATGAAGCGGCGGTGCTGAAGGTGCTGGGCGCGGGCTGACACCGCGCGGGTCCGCCGGGCATGGCCCGGCGCTACCGGTCCTTCGCGGCATGAAGCGCAGCCGAGCATGGGCTCGGCTCTACAGGTCCGTGTCGCCCCCGGGGCGATACAATCGGCCTCATGCACGTCTACCTGCAACATCCCGATGCCGGTGCGCAGGCACCGCGCTTCCTGCGCCTGAGCCTGCAACCGGACCTGTTCGGCGGCTGGGAGCTGCTGCGCGAGAGCGGCCGTGTCGGTGCGCGCTCGCAGCTGCGGCGCGAGCTGTTCCTGCAGGCAGACGAAGCCCGCCACGCCTTCGAGAAGGCCCGCGATGCCGAACTGCATCGCGGCTTCCAGATGCTTTCGCACGGCGACTGACGCCGCTGCCAACTTTCGCCCAAGGAATGCCCATCGTGACCAGCCCCCTCCGCAACGATCGCCTGCTGCGCGCCCTGCGCCGCGAACCGGTGGACTGCACCCCCGTCTGGCTG
Organism: Stenotrophomonas sp.; assembly: GCA_003510825.1. GTDB lineage: Bacteria > Pseudomonadota > Gammaproteobacteria > Xanthomonadales > Xanthomonadaceae > Stenotrophomonas. The sequence continues at coordinate 2,637 of DOKO01000045.1, read as the reverse complement.
ATGCGCCAGGCCGGCCGCTACCTGCCGGAGTACCGCGCGACCCGGGCCAAGGCCGGCAGCTTCCTGGCGATGGCCAAGAACCCGGAGATCGCCTGCGAGGTCACCCTGCAGCCGCTGCGCCGCTTCCCGCTGGACGCGGCCATCCTGTTCTCGGACATCCTCACCATTCCCGATGCGATGGGCCTGGAGCTGTACTTCGTCGAAGGCGAAGGCCCGAAGTTCCGCCACCCGGTGCGTGATGAAGCCGCCATCGCCAGGCTGGCGGTGCCGGACATGGAACAGGACCTGGGCTACGTGATGGATGCGGTGCGCCTGATCCGCCGCGAACTGGACGGCCAGGTGCCGCTGATCGGCTTCTCCGGCAGCCCGTGGACACTGGCCTGCTACATGGTGGAAGGCGGCGGCAGCAAGGATTTCGCGCGCATCAAGGCGATGGCGCTGAACCACCCGCAGGCCCTGCACCGCCTGCTGGACGTGACCACCGACGCGGTCATCGCCTACCTCGGCGCGCAGCGCGCGGCCGGCGCGCAGGCCCTGCAGGTGTTCGACACCTGGGGCGGCGTGCTGTCGCCGGCGATGTACCGTGAGTTCTCGCTGCGCTACCTGCAGCGCATCGCCGAAGGCCTGGAACGCGGCGAAGGCAGCGAGCGCACGCCGCTGATCCTGTTCGGCAAGGGCACCGGCCTGCACCTGGAAGCACTGTCGCAGACCGGCGCCGATGCGCTGGGCCTGGACTGGACCCTGGACCTGGACGAGGCGCTGCGCCGCACCGGCGGCCGCGTTGCCCTGCAGGGCAACCTCGACCCGACCACGCTGTACGCCTCGCCCGACGCCATCGCCGCGGCCGCTGCACGCGTGCTCGACACCTATGCGGCCGGCAACGGCGGTTCGCGCGAGGGCCATGTGTTCAACCTCGGCCATGGCATGTCGCCGGACATGGACCCGGCGCACGTGCAGGTGCTGGTCGACGCGGTGCACGCGCACAGCCAGCGCTGAACCCCGGCACGGGCCACGGCGCGGCATTGATCGCGCCGTGACCCGCATTGCGCGATCATGGCGGCCCCACGCTGCACCGGCCCCCCACGCCATGTCCGAACCGTCGCCCGCAGGCGCGCCCGCACCCGCCCCCGCCGCATCAGCCGCCGAGTACGCCCGTTTCCGCCCACTGCTGTGGCTGGTTTCGCTGGCGATCTTCATGCAGATGCTCGATTCGACCATCGTCAACACCGCGCTGCCGGCGATGGCCAAGAGCCTGGGCGAAAGCCCGCTGCAGATGCAGTCGGTGGTGTTCAGCTATGCGCTGGCCGTGGCCACCTTCATCCCCGCCTCCGGCTGGATCGCCGACCGCTACGGCACGCGCCGCACTTTCCTGGTGGCGATCATCCTGTTCACCCTCGGCTCGCTGGCCTGCGCGCTGGCCCAGCACCTGCACCAGCTGGTCGGCGCGCGCGTGCTGCAGGGCATCGGCGGCGCGATGCTGCTGCCGGTCGGCCGCCTGGCGGTGATGCGCTCGGTGCCGCGCGAGGATTTCCTGCGCGCGATGAGCTTCATCGCCATCCCTGCCCTGATCGGCCCGCTGATCGGCCCCACCCTGGGCGGCTGGCTGGTGGAAATCGCCTCATGGCACTGGGTGTTCCTGATCAACCTGCCGATCGGCGTGATCGGTTTCATCGCTGCGATGAAGATCATGCCCGACCACTACGCCAGCCACCGCACCCGCTTCGACCTGCGCGGCTACATCATGCTCGCCTTCGCGATGGTGGTGCTGTCGCTGGCGCTGGACGGCATCTCCGGGCTGGGCACGCCGCACGCATTGATCATGCTGATGACCGTGGCCGGCCTGGCCGCGCTGGTCGGCTACTGGCTGCACGCGGCCAATTCCACCGCGCCGCTGTTCTCGCTGGCACTGTTCCGCGTGCCGAGCTACCGCATCGGCATCCTTGGCAACCTGTTCTCGCGCATCGGCAGCAGCGCCATGCCGATGCTGATCCCGCTGCTGCTGCAGGTCGGCCTCGGCCTGGGCCCGATGCACGCGGGCCTGATGATGGTGCCGGTGGCCGCGGCAGGCATGGTGTCGAAGAAGCTGGCGGTGAAGCTGGTCGAACAGTACGGCTACCGCCGCGTGCTGATGATCAACACGGTGCTGGTGGGCCTGGCAATGGCCAGCTTCATCCTGATGAACCCGGGCCAGCACCTGGCCTGGCGCCTGGTGCAGCTGGCGTTCTTCGGTGCGGTCAATTCGCTGCAGTTCACCGTGATGAATACCGTCACCCTGCGTGACCTGGACCGCGAGTACGCCAGCTCGGGCAACAGCCTGCTGTCGATGGTGATGATGCTCGCTGCCGGCTTCGGTGCGGCGGCGGCCGGCAGCCTGCTGGCGGCATTCGGCACGCACCTGGAGGGCCATGGCGCGACGGCGGCGCTGCATGCGACGTTCATCTGCGTGGGTGCGATTACGCTGACCTCGACGATGATTTTCTGGCAGCTGCCGGATACCACGCCGGAACCGCGGCAGGTCGAGTCGGTCGCGGAGTAGTTTTTTTTTCGGCAGGGCTGCGCCCTGCACCTGCTCAAGGCAACGGCCAAAACCAGAGCAACAGCGGGCATTCCGTAGGTTGGCGGGGCACTGTGGGTTTG
>DOKO01000046.1 GCA_003510825.1 Stenotrophomonas sp. | reverse complement strand
TGTGCCATGCTGGCTGCCGTCGGCGCCAGCGAGGCCGCCTGCTGCTTCTGGTCGCGCTGCGCGCCCTGCAGGGTCTGTTTGCGCTCGGCGATCTGCGCCTGCAGCGTCTCCAGTTCCTTCAGGTCGCCGGTGAGGGTGGCGATGCGCTGGGCGCGCTCGCGCTGCAGGTAGCGGTGGTAGGCCAGGGCGCGGTTGGCATCGGCCACCGTGTCCTGCGACAGCAGCAGCTTCAGCGGGGCATGGTTGCCCAGCTGGTAGGCCGCGCGCAGCAGCCCGGCCAACTCGCGGTTCTGCTGGGCCAGGTTGGCCTGCAGGGTGGCGCGACGCTGTTCGGCTTCGGCCAGGGCCTGGTTCTGCTCGCGCAGCGCGGTTTCGGTCTGGGCCAATGCCCGGCCGCTGCGGGCGACCTTTTCATCTGCATCGCGCAGCTGCCGTGAGGCCTGCCCGCGCTGGCCCTCGATCTGCCGGCGCTCCTGCGCCACGCCCTTCAATTCGGTGCGCAGCTTCTGCAGCTTGCGCTCGGCCTCGCGGGTGGAGGCGGTCTGCGCGCTGCCCGGCAGCGGAGCGGCCAGCGCCAATGCCAGCCCCAGCAACAGGCAACGCCCGGCGCGGGCAGCGGCGGTGTGATGTCGGCGTGAGGGGAAGACGTTGTTGCGCAAGGGCTTTCCAGTGACTTCAGGCAGTTGCAGGGGGTGCCGGGGAATGGTGACATCAACGCACGCGGCCTGCCAGCCGCACAACAACGAGGTCCCCCATGAAAACGCTCTCCATTCCGCTGCTGTTGGGCGCACTGCTGGTCGCCGGCCCGCTTGGCGCGCAGGACAACATCAGCAAGGTCAACGGCAGCATCAGCGCCGACCCGGGCCAGCGCTACGGCAAGCTGGACACCGTCAACGGCGGCATCCGCGTGGGTGATGGCGTGGAAACCGGCAGCATCGACACCGTCAACGGCGGCGTCACCGTGGCCGACCGCGCCCGCACCGGCAGCATCGAGACGGTCAACGGCAGCGTGCGCCTGGGCCGTGAAGTCATCGCCCAAGGCGATGTCAGCACGGTCAACGGCAGCATCTTCAGCGACCACGGCAGCCAGATCGAAGGCGGCGTGGAAACGGTCAACGGTGGCATCGGCCTGGTCAACAGCCGCGTGCGCAAGGACGTGGAAACGGTCAACGGTGACATCACCGTGGGCATCGGCTCGCAGGTCGGTGGCGGCCTGCGCGTGCGCAAGCCCAACTTCAGCGTTTCGCTCACCGCCAGCCGCAAGCCGCGCGTGATCATCGGCCCCAACGCCGTGGTCGAAGGCCCGCTGCTGTTCGAACGCGAGGTGGTGCTGTACGTGCACCGCACCGCACGCGTCGGGCCGGTCACCGGTGCCGAGCCGATCCCGTTCGACACCGATACCGCGCCGGCGGACTGAGTCCCCGGCGCTGCAGTACGGGGAATGCTCCCCTTCACCGGCCGCGCCCGGCGTGGCCATCCCTCGTGTATCCAGGAAACGACGATGCCCCGCAAACTCCTCCTGTGCCTGGCCGCCGCGGCCGCGCTCAGCGCCTGCAAAGGCGAAGACACTTCCACGCCGGCGCCTGCCGCCAGCCCCGACGCTGCGGCCACGCCGGCAGCCCACACGTTCTCGCCCGGCATCAACGCCGCCGACTTCAGCGAGATGGTCAAGACGCTGGCTTCGGACGAATTCGAAGGCCGCGCCCCGGGCAGCAAGGGCGAAGAACTGACGGTCAACTACATCCGCGACCAGATGCAGCGCATCGGCCTGCAGCCGGGCAACGGTGACAGCTGGTTCCAGGACGTGCCGATGACCGAGACCACGGCCGACGAATCGACCGTGCTGAAGATCACCCAGGGCGGCAAGACCACCGAGCTGAAGTTCGGCACCGACATGGTGGTGGGCACCCGTACCGGCGAGGCCGAAGTGAAGGTCGATGCCAGTGACCTGGTGTTCGTCGGCTATGGCGTGGATGCGCCGGAGCAGAAGTGGAACGACTACGCCGGCCAGGACTGGAAGGGCAAGACGGTCGTGATGTTCGTCAACGACCCGGGCTTCCATGTCGGCGACGAGAAGCTGTTCGACGGCAAGCGCATGACCTATTACGGGCGCTGGACCTACAAGTTCGAGGAAGCCGCCCGCAAGGGTGCCGCCGCCGCGCTGATCGTGCACGACACCGCCGGTGCTTCCTATGGCTGGGACGTGGTGAAGAACTCCTGGGCCGGCCCGCAGTACGACCTGCCGGCCAAGGATGATCCGGAAGCGCGCATTCCGGTGCAGGGCTGGCTGAGCGCCGACGCCGCCAAGGCGCTGTTTGCCGGTGCCGGCCTGGACCTGGCGCAGGCCTACAAGGACGCCAGCAAGCGCGGCTTCAAGCCGGTCCCGCTGAAGGCCACCGCTGCGGTCGACCTGAAGAGCCAGATCGCGCAGAAGCAGTCGCGCAACGTGGTGGGCGTGCTGCCGGGCAGCAAGCGTGCCGACGAAGCCGTGCTGTACATGGCCCACTGGGACCACCTGGGCAAGCATGAGGGCGAGGAAGGCGACAACATCTACAACGGTGCTGTCGACAACGCGACCGGCGTGGCCGGCATCCTCGAAGTGGCCGAAGCCATGGCCCACCAGGATCCGAAGCCGGAGCGCTCGGTGGTGTTCCTGGCCGTGACCCTGGAAGAGTCCGGCCTGCTGGGTTCCAAGTATTACGTGGCCCACCCGACCTTCCCGCTGGACAAGATTGCCGGCGTGATCAACATCGACGCGATGTCGGTGGCCGGCCGTGCCAAGGACGTGACGGTGACCGGTTTCGGCAGTTCCGAGCTGGAGGACATCCTCAAGCCGCTGGCTGCCGCCCAGGACCGCACCCTGCACGGCGAGACCTCGGTGCAGAGCGGCTTCTACTTCCGTTCGGACCACTTCAACTTCGCCAAGGCCGGCGTGCCGGCGCTGTATGCCGACGGCGGCGAAGACCTGCGCGAGGGTGGCGTCGACGCGGGCCGCAAGGCGGCGACCGATTACGGCAACAACCGCTACCACGGGCCGAAGGATGAGTTCGATGCCTCCACCTGGAAGCTGGATGGCACCGTGGAAGATCTGGAACTGATGTACGGCGTGGGCAAGGAACTGGCAGGCGGCGATCGCTGGCCGAACTGGTACGAAGGCAATCCCTTCAAGGCTGCCCGCGACGAGATGATGAAGAACAAGGCCGCGGCCCCGTAGAGTCGAGCTTGCTCGACTGATGGGTCTTGAGGTCCAGGCGGCGCCCCACGGGGCGCCGCCTTTTTTGTGGGCGGGTGGGCGGTCCATCCACGCATGGCGTGGATCTACTGGTTCGCCCTATCCACGCATGGCGTGGATCTACAGCCTTGGTTGGCACCGCGCCACGCGCGGCAACGCCCGTGGCGTGTTTATCTGCGCGCAAAGAAAAACCCCGCTGCGTGAGCAGCGGGGTTTTGGGTGTAAACCCTGGCGATGACCTAC
>DOKO01000182.1 GCA_003510825.1 Stenotrophomonas sp. | reverse complement strand
CTGGCCGAGGCCTGGCAGGGGCCGGGCCGCGCACGCGCCTTCGCCCTGCTCGGCACCACCTTCGGCGCCGGGCTGGCACTGGGGCCGCTGCTGGCCGGCGCGCTGCTGCAGCTGGGGGGCTGGCGCAGCGTGTTCGCCACCAGTGGCGTGCTGACGTTGCTGGCATGCCTGATCGGTGCGCGCGTGCTGCGCGAAAGCCATGGCGACCGCGTGCGCCTGGATGTGGCGGGCATGCTGACTTTCAGCCTGATGCTGGCCAGCCTTACGCTGGCGCTGCTGTGGCTGGGCGAGCATGGCATCGGCGCACCGCGTGTGCAGATGGCCTTCGTCGCCTGCGCCGTGCTGGCGTCCCTGTTTGTCTGGATCGAGCGCCGGCAGGCAGCACCGCTGCTTGATCTCACGCTGTTCTCGCAGCGCGCCTTCGTCGGCGTGCAGCTGCTGCCGGTAGCTACCTGCTTCGGCTACGTGGTGCTGCTGGTGGTGCTGCCGCTGCAGCTGCTGGGCGTGCACGGGCAGGGCACGGGCATCGTCGGCCTGCAGATGCTGGCGTTGTCGGCGCCGTTGCTGGTGCTGCCGATGCTGGCCGCGCGCTGGGCGCAGCACTTCGGCAGCACGCTGCTGTGCACGCTGGGCCTGCTGCTGTGCGCGCAGGGCCTGTGGTGGTTGTCGCGGCATGCCGCCACGCCGGTGCCGATGCTGTGGATTCCGCCGTTGCTGCTGATCGGTGCAGGCGCGGCGCTGCCGTGGGGCCTGATGGACGGCCTGTCGGTCAGCGTGGTGCCGGTACAGCGTGCCGGCATGGCCGCCGGCATGTTCGGCACCGTGCGCGTGGCCGGCGAAGGCATTGCCCTGGCGGCGGTGACCGCGCTGCTGGCGGGGCTGATTGGACGCCACCTGCCGTCGGCCTGGCCGGAGGCCACGGCATCGGCATCGATGTACCTGGTGACCGGTGATCTGGAGACCGCGCAGGCATGGCTGCCGCACGCCACAGTGGCCGAACTGCAGCAGGCCAGTGGCGAGGCATTGGCCACCCTGCTGCGCGTGCTTTCTGCGCTGACCTTTGCCTGCGCGCTGCTGCTGCAGCTGCTGCTGGGGCGCAGCGCGCCTTCGCATGAAGGCGTGGCCGACTCGGTGTAGGCGTTTGGCGGATGGCCGTGTCGTGGCCATCCACAGGCGATGATCAGCGCGTGGCCGGGATCGCCTTGCCCAGCACCTGGCAGCTGGCAGCGCACGCATCCGTCTGAAGTGCGGCTTCCAACTTCAGGCGTGCATCGCGGTCGATGTGACCCTCGCGCTCGGGCTTCTGCAACGCGCGCTTGACGGCGTCCAGGGTTGTTTTTCGCCCGGCCGGGGTCATGGCGGCGGCGGCTTCGCGAAAGACCGGCAAGGCGCTGGCCAGGGTCGATGCCCGGTTGCCCGCGGAGCTCGCGTCGGTCTGCGTGGCACCGAGCACCACCAGGGCGATGCTGAAGGACATGCCGTCGGTCATCTGCTGCATTCCCGCCAGCACCGCCGATGTGTTGCCGTCGGTATCGCGCCCGAGCAGTGCACGGCCCATCATGTCCAGTTGCCGCGCAGAACAGGCAATGGACATGATCCCGGTGCGATCGACAGCATCCGACAGGACACCAAGTGATTGCTCCGGATCCGGCGTGGCCTGGGCCAGGCGCAACAACTGCTTGCCTGCCAGATTGCCGTTGGTGCAGAGCGACAGGGATTGCTCCATGGCGGCCATGCCCGCGCTGCCGGTGGGCACCAGTGCCGGATCGGCGATCACCATCGCCAGGAATTTTCCTGTGGCCAGCGTGTCCGGGTTGGGCACGCTGCCCGCGGATGCCTCATCGGCCATCGAGGTCAGCGCAGCCAGGGTCCGGGCCTGCCGTTGCAGAGGGCTGGCGGCAGGCTGCGGAGCTGCGGCCAGGGCGCTGGCGGTGGCCGCCATCAATGCGGCCATCAGGAAACCGCGCGTGTGCAGAGTCGTGACATCCATGCTGCGTCCTTGCGACGTGGCCATTCATTGGCCGGGTACCCCCGAGTGTAGCGGGCCGCGTCCGCACGCGCTGTGTCATCGCCGTGTAGGCAAGGACTCACGCGGCCTATGCCGCCGCACGCCTAGAGTCGGTCATCCCCGTCCCCCACGGAGACCTGCCATGTGGCTGCTTGATCATCTCTGGCCCAGCCGCCGTCCGTTGCCGCCGCCGATGGCCCTCGAACCGCCGTTGCCACCGCGCAGGCCGTGGCTGAAGCGCCCCGCACGCGCCGGGCGCAGCGGCATGGCACCGTGGCAGAAGGTTGCTCCGGCCACGCGCCGCACGCGCCATTAGGCCGTGCGGTCGGCGGGATGGTTGACCCCGTCATTGACCGGGATGATGCCCAGCGCAAAGGGATCGATGCCTTCCAGGCAGGCGACGTTGTAGCCGTACTGGTCCGGGTTGGAGCGGCGCCGGTGATGGGTGTAGATGCCGCAGACGCCGCAGAAGTAGTGTTCCGCCACGTGGGTGTTGAACTGGTACAGGCGCAGATGCTCCTGGCCGCGCACCACCTTCAGCCCCTCGCGGGTAACGCTGGCGGCGATGGCACCGCGGCGCCGGCACATCGAGCAGTCGCAGCGGCGCGGGTCGACGATGCCATCGGGCAGGTCCAGCAGCAGTTCCACTGCGCCGCAATGGCAGGTGGCGCGGTGCCGGGGCTGCACGGCCACGCCGGCTACGGAGGTGATTCCCATCGCTGTTCCCTGCTGTGGTGACCCGGCCAGTATGCGCTGACAGGCCGGCCCGCGCCCGTTGCTGAATGGGTCGGTGATGCCAGCGTCAGCCGGCTTGTGGCTAACTATGCCGCCCCCCGTACGCGACAGGATGCCCGTGAGAGCCGCAGGACGTTGGATGACAGGATGTGCCATGGCGCTGCTGGCGCTGTGGGTGGCCGGTTTGTTCGCCTACCAGTTGCCCGGGCCGGGCTGGCTGTCGGCGGGCGCGGCCGTGCTGTGGCTGCTGGCGGCGCTGTGGACGGCGTTGACGGTGGCGCGCGGGAAAGGCACGAAGCGCTGGACCGGCTTCTACGTGGCGTCGGTGGCGCTGGCGGGCCTGTGGTGGCTGCTGCTGACCCCGCGACAGGACCGCGACTGGGCCGATGACGTGGCCCAGCGCCTGCACGTGGCATCCTTCGATGGCCGCCACGTGGTGCTGGACAACGTGCGTGACTTCACCTGGCGCACGGAAACCGACTACGACGCGCGCTGGGTGCGCCGCGAATACGACCTGGACCAGCTGCGCTCGGCCGATCTCGTGCTGTCGTACTGGATGGGCCCGGCCATCGCCCACACCCTGGTCTCGTTCGGTTTCGACGATGGCCGCTACCTGGTGTTCTCGCTGGAGATCCGCAAGGAGCAGGGCGAATCGTTCTCGGCACTGGGCGGCTTCTTCCGTCGCTTCGAGATGACCCTGGTCGCCTCGGAAGAGACCGACATCCTGCGCACGCGTACCAACGCGCGCGGTGAGGACGTCTACCTGTACCGCCTGCATGGGCTGGATCGCGGCCAGCTCAAAGCGTTGTTCGCCGCCTACCTCGATGAGGCGAAGCAGCTGGATGCCGCACCGGCGTTCTACAACACGGCCACCAGCAACTGCACCACGATCGTCTTCGACCTGGCCCGGCATATCGCCCCCGGCTTGCCGCTGGACTATCGCCTGCTGCTGTCCGGCTACCTGGCCGAGTACGCACAGGAGGTGGGGGCGCTGATGCCCGGCGTGCCGTATGCCGAGCTGCACGCCAAGGGCCGCATTACCGAGCGCGCGCTGCACATGGCCGCGGGTGAGAACTATTCCACCGTGATCCGCCGCGGCATTCCCGGCACCGAGCAGGACCCGCAGCAATGACCCTCGATTTCCCGATCCGCTGGCAGCGCGTGCTGCCGGCGCTGCTGGCTGCGTTCGTCCTGCTGGGTGGCAGCGGCTGCGCCATGGTCACCGTCAAGCAGGTGGCGTCCAGCGATTCGCTGGTGAACAAGCGCGCCGACGTGCTCAACACCGGCAAGCTCAGCCCTGCCTCGCGCGAGACGCTCAGTGCCGCCGGCCTGGACGAATCGCAGTGCGAGAAGGACTTCCTGGTCTGCCGCAGCACGCTGCTGATGACCGATGACCTGAATGTCGAGCAGCGGCTGTCGACCCTGTCCGAACTATGGGTGAAGGCCGCGCTGGCGCTGACCCCGAAGAAGCACGCCGCCGGCGAGCCGCCGATGAGCGATGCCGCACTCGACGCCTGGCTGGAGGCCGCGCGGTACGGCTATGCCTACCTGTTCTTCAGCGGTCGCTCGCCCTCGGACCGTGCGTTCGAGGACCGGCAGACGCAGGTGCGCGACTACTACAACTACGCGGCGGAAAAGGCCGCCGTGGTGCTGTTCGCGCGTGCACGGGCGGCGGCGCTCGCCGGCGAGGATTACACCCGGCCGATGTCCGCCGGCAGCTGGACGCTGGCGGCCAACTACCAGCAGCTGGCACTGAAAAGCATTCCTTCGCAGCTGGTGCCGGCCGGTTCGGTCAGCTTCGTCGGCCTGCGCAGCACCTACCGCCGCGATGGCTTCGGTGCCGAGCTGGTGATGGTGATGGACCCGCCGAAACTGGTGGTGCCGGTGGTGGCCGCCGACGGACCCAAGGCTGAGACCCCGCCGGACGAAGATGACGCCGCGCGCGGTCGCCGCCATCGGCATGACGACAGCGTGCCCGAGTTCAGCGAGATGTCCTCGGTCAATGTCACCGCGCTGCTGCGCTTTGAGGGCGACAGCCTGGACGATGTGATGCGCACGCGGCAGGTCGAACTGGATGCGTATTCGCCGGAAGCGACCGAGCGCATCACCCTGCATGGCGAACAGGTGCCGCTGGCCGGCAACTTCACCGCGGCCTACGGCCTGTGGCTGGCACAGAGTGGCTTCGCCACGCAGTCGCTGCGCACGCTGTTTGGCCTGAGCGAGGGCATCGGCGAGCCGCACATCTACCTGATGCAGCCGTGGGACCCGAACCGCCGCATCATCTTCATGCTGCACGGCCTGGCCAGCAGCCCGGAAGCCTGGGTGAACCTGGCCAACGAGATCATGGGCGACCCGGAGCTGCGCCGGCAGTTCCAGGTGTGGCAGGTCTACTACCCGACCAACGCGCCCATCGCGCTGAACCGCTACGAGATCGCAAACGCCTTCAATGACACGTTGCAGCACTTCGACCCCAGCGGGAACACGCGCGCGTCGAAGGACATGGTCTACATCGGCCACAGCATGGGTGGCGTGCTGGCGCGGCTGCTGGTCAGCGATTCCGGTGATGTGCTGTGGAACGACCTGCTGGCCAACTACGACCTGAAGGGCGAGCGCCTGAAGCGCGTGCAGGGCAAGCTGGGGCCGCTGCTGCATTTCAAGGCGCAGCCGAACGTGGAGCGCGCGATCTTCATCGCCGCCCCGCACCAGGGCACCGACATCGCCGGCAACAAGGTCGGGCGCCTGATCGGCCGGCTGGTGCGCCTGCCGCTGACCATCCTGGGCAAGTTCGAGGATGTGTTCCTGGCACTGGCGCAGGCCGAGCAGCAGGTCGATGGCACCGCCAAGCCGAAGATCCCCAACAGCATCGACAACCTCAAGGCCAGCGATCCGTTCGTGAAGGCCGCCGCGCAGCTGCCGATCGAGGCGGGGCTGAAGTACCACTCGATCATCGCCCAGCGCAAACCGGAACTGCCGCTGGAGAAATCCGACGATGGCCTGGTGCCGTACTGGAGCGCGCACCTGCCGGGCGCGCAGTCGGAGAAAGTGATCATCTCCGGGCACAGCGTGCAGGAAAGCCCGCAGGCGGTGCTGGAAGTGCGGCGCATCCTGCATCGGGACATCGACGACGTGGGTGCGATCGCCCGCCCGTGACACGCCGGGGTCAGATCCCTTTACGCAGGAAAGGGCTCTGACCCCAGGCAACCCTCAAACCCGCCGCGCCACCACCGCACCCAGCACTGCCAGGCCCACCGTGATCGCCAGGCACAGCACGTAACCGGTGTGCGGCGCCTGCTCGACGAACAGCGCGAACAACGCACCCGACAACGCCAGCGCGGTAGCCACGCACAGCGCCTCGCTCAACTGCAGGGCCGAACTGTTGCGGCCCTGTTCCTGCGGCGCGGACAGCGACAGCGTCAGCACCGACAGGCTGGCGTAGATCATGCCCATGCCGAAACCGGTGATGGTCCAGCCGAGCAGCGCGACAGGCAGTGGCACCGCGTTGAACAGCACCGCCAGGGTGGCGGTGATGCCGATGGTCATCAGCACCGTGCCCACGCGCAGCAGCTGCTGCCGCGACCAGCCGCGCTGCTGGTGGCCCTGCAGCCA
>DOKO01000183.1:1850-2644 GCA_003510825.1 Stenotrophomonas sp. | reverse complement strand
CGCTCTTCCGATCTCCGCGGTTCCGCCTGCGCCGCCCGCGCCTCCGGCACCGCCGGCCGAGGATGACGACAGCTACACCACGGTGGGCGAGCTGCACCTGGGCAACGACCTGGAACGTGGCCACGTGCTGATCGACCATGGCCGCAGCTACGCCAGCGCGACGATCGATGATATCCAGCAGGCCCGCCGCGATGTCGGCCGCGATGGCCCAGTGCTGTGGTTCCGCGAAGGCAACAAGCGCTATGCCGTGCGTGATCCGGCCCTGATCCAGCCGCTGCAGCGCGTCTATGCGCAATCGGCCGAACTGGGCCGCCAGCAGGGCCAGCTCGGTCGCGAGCAGGGCGTACTGGGGCGCCAGCAGGGTGAACTGGGCCGCAAGCAGGCCGTGCACGCCCGCGAAATCAGCCGTGTGGCGACGCAGGCCGCCAGCCGGGCGGTGCGCGAGAGCGACATCAACCGCCAGGCTGCAGCGGAGGCCGCGAGGGCCGCGAGCGGTGCGATGGATGACGCCGCGATTGCCCGCCAGGCCGCAGCCGAGGCCCGTCTTGCGATGCGTGAAGTGCAGGCGGTGCAGGACGCACACAGCCACGACATCAGCGAACTGGCCAACCAGCAGGCGGAACTGGGCCTGCGCCAGGCCGCGCTGGGCAGCCAGCAGGCGGAACTGGGTGAACGCCAGGCACAGCTGCAGGCGCAGGCCTCGGCACAGGCGAAGCAGGTGATCGCCCGCGCCATGGCCAGCGGCAAGGCCCAGCAGCTCTGACAGTGTGGTGGCGCCGGGTCATGCCCGGCGA
>DOKO01000183.1:525-1537 GCA_003510825.1 Stenotrophomonas sp. | reverse complement strand
GGCATGGCCCGGCGCTACCCCATCAACCGCAACTGGCGCGTTCGATCCGGTTCTGCTCGTCCACGTGCACGGTCACCCGGTCCTGGCGGAAATCCATCGTCACTGCCATGCCCGGCTTGACCACGCGTGCGTTGCGCGCGCCGCTGTCGGCGACCAGTTTCTTGATGGTGGCCTCGTCGGCGGTCTTGCCGGTGAAGGCTTCCAGCGCCTCGGGGCGGCATTCCTGCGGACCGTCGGAAACCTTGGCCGGCAGGCTGCCGCTGTCAGCGGTGCTGTTGGCACTGGCGTGGCTGCAGGCGGCAAGCGGCAGGATGCTGGCCAGCAGCAACAGGGAAGAAGGGCGCATGGGCACGGCTCCGGTAAAGGGACAGCGGGCAGTGTCACCGCTGCGCGTGTCAGTGGTGTCAACGCCGCCTGAACCCGCGCCGGGCTAGGGCTGCACCAGCGCCAGCGTTTCGCGCTCGCGCTGTTCCTCGCGGATCAGCCGCTGCAGCAGCAGGGCCAGGGTCACCACGTCCTGGTGGTTGTGATCGGCCACGCGGCGCAGGTTCACGGCATCGCCGCCGCGCAGGTAACGCAGCCACGCCGCAGGCGCTTCCGAACCCGGCAGGTCATCCTCGCGCACCACGCGCAGCAGCTGGCGTTCGATGGTAGAGAGCTTGCAGTTCTCCCAGCTACCGCGATAACGCCGGCGCGTGGGGTAGAGCAGGTCCACATGGTCCAGCGCGGTGATCGGGTCGCGCTGCCGTGCCAGCCGGTAGCGGGCCTTCAGCAGCGGCGCATCGTAGCTGCGGCCGTTGTAGCTGCAGAACACGGTGGACGGCTGCAGCCAGCTGGCAAAGGTGGCCAGCATCGCGTCCTCGGCAGCCATGGTGGACATCAGCAGCTGGCGGATGCGCAGGCCTTCGCCGCGCTGCGGGCAGGCATGCCAGTCGGCGGCACCGATCATGAAGGCGCGGGTGCCGGTGCCACCGGCCAGGCCGGTGGTTTCGGTATCGAAGAACAGCAGGTC
>DOKO01000183.1:0-263 GCA_003510825.1 Stenotrophomonas sp. | reverse complement strand
CGCCATCGCGGCGGGCGAAATCCAGCGACAGTGGCTGCGCGGGAATGGCCTGCGGCTGCAGTGATTCGATCAGGAACAGGCCCGGTGCGATTTCTTCGCCGGGCAGCTGCCGGTCCTGCGCGCTGGCCCGCACCGGGGCGGTGGTACCACGCGTGCGCAGGCCGAGCAGGCGATGCAGGCCGCCTACCTCCGGCCGCCGCAGCGGTGCCGGTGCCGGTGCCGTGGCAGGTACTGCGGCGCCGGTCGGCTTGTGGCGGATCTCC
>DOKO01000373.1 GCA_003510825.1 Stenotrophomonas sp. | reverse complement strand
CTGCGCAACGTCGAGCGCATGTCCTTCGCCGATATCGAAAAGACCATCGCCGACTACGCCAAGAAAGCACGTGACGGCAAGCTGGGCCTGGACGAACTGCAGGGCGGCACCTTCACCGTGACCAACGGCGGCACCTTCGGCTCGCTGCTGTCGACCCCGATCATCAACCCGCCGCAGAGCGCCATCCTGGGCATGCACGCCATCAAGGAGCGTCCGATCGCCCAGAACGGCCAGGTCGTGATCGCGCCGATGATGTACCTGGCCCTGTCCTACGACCATCGCATCATCGATGGCAAGGACTCGGTGCAGTTCCTGGTGGACATCAAGAACCAGCTGGAAAACCCGGGCCGCATGCTGTTCGGCCTGTAAGAGACCTCCCGCCCCTCCGCGCCTGCGCGGAGGGGTTCTGGTATAGCAACAAGGACTATTTCAATGGCTGAACAATTCGACGTCGTCGTCATCGGTGCCGGCCCGGCCGGTTACCACGCTGCCATCCGCGCGGCACAGCTGGGCCTGAAGACCGCCTGCATCGACGCAGCGCTGGGCAAGGACGGCAAGCCGGCCCTGGGCGGCACCTGCCTGCGCGTGGGCTGCATCCCGTCCAAGGCGCTGCTGGATTCCTCGCGCCAGTTCTGGAACATGGGCCACATCTTTGGCGACCACGGCATCAGCTTCAAGGATGCCAAGATCGACGTCGAAGCGATGGTTGGCCGCAAGGACAAGATCGTCAAGCAGTTCACTGGCGGCATCGCCATGCTGTTCAAGGCCAACAAGGTCGCCACCTACTACGGTTTCGGTGAACTGCAGCCGGGCAACGTGGTCAAGGTGAAGCAGCACGACGGTTCGGAAGTCGAGCTGAAGGGCACCAACGTCATCATCGCCGCCGGTTCGGATTCGATCGAACTGCCGTTCGCCAAGTTCGACGGCGACACCATCGTCGACAACGTCGGCGGCCTGGACTTCACCGAAGTGCCGAACCGCCTGGCCGTGATCGGCGCCGGCGTCATCGGCCTGGAACTGGGCAGCGTGTGGAAGCGCCTGGGCGCTGAAGTCACCATCCTGGAAGCACTGCCGGAGTTCCTGGCCGTGGCCGACGCCGAAGTGGCCAAGACCGCTGCCAAGGAATTCAAGAAGCAGGGCCTGGACATCCGCCTCGGTGCCAAGGTCTCCAAGACCGAGATCACCGGCAAGGGCAAGAAGAAGGAAGTCGTTGTCACCTACACCGACAGCGAAGGCGAGAAGACCCTGACCGTGGACAAGCTGCTGGTGGCCGTCGGCCGTCGCGCCGCCACCAAGGGCCTGCTGGCCGAAGGCACCGGCGTCAAGGTCAACGAGCGTGGCCAGATCGAAGTCGACGCGCACTGCCACACCGGCGTCAACGGCGTCTGGGCGGTTGGTGACTGCGTGCGCGGCCCGATGCTGGCGCACAAGGGCTTCGAGGAAGGCATCGCGGTTGCCGAACTGATCGCCGGCCTGCCGGGCCACGTCAACTTCGACACCATCCCGTGGGTCATCTACACCGAGCCGGAACTGGCATGGGTCGGCAAGACCGAAGCCCAGCTGAAGGCCGAAGGCATTCCGTACAAGGCCGGCAGCTTCCCGTTCGCCGCCAACGGTCGCGCCGTGGCGATGATCGAGCCGGCAGGCTTCGTGAAGATCCTGGCCCACGCCGAGACCGATCGCATCCTTGGCATGCACCTGGTCGGCGCCAACGTCTCCGAACTGGTGCACGAAGGTGTGCTGACCATGGAGTTCAGCGGTTCGGCCGATGACCTGGCCCGCATCTGCCACGCCCACCCGTCGCTGTCGGAAGTGATCCACGACGCGGCGATGGCGGTCAGCAAGCGCGCCATCCACAAGGCGAACTGATCTGCAACACGGTAGGTGCCGACCGTTGGTCGGCACTCACCTGCAGACGAAAAACCCCGCTTCGGCGGGGTTTTTTTGTTGGCTGCAACAGCACCGCGTGTCTTGACCCTGCAATGCTGCAGTTCAATGATCGGAGCATCTGACCAAGGAAGGAACGTCCATGCGCTCGACTCCCCTCGCCCGCACGTCGCGCGCCGCTGCGGTGATGTTGATGGCAACCCTGGTTCCGCTGCTGGCCTGCGCAGCCGAACCGCTGGAAGGCGATTACCGCAGGGCCTCGGTGCAGCCGGTCGAAGTGAGCCCGCTCGGCGCAAACCAGATCCGGATCCGCTACAGCACGCCGGGCGAAACCCTGTTCCACTCCCCCGGCGTCGACTACCGCTCCGCCGATGGCACCCTGCAGGTCGCCATCCGCCGCTGCGGCATCAAGGACAGCGGCTGTACTGTCACGGCCAAGGCCACCTCGCCCAAGGACGATCCGTGGCGGCCGGTGGTCGTGCTGCCCTACCGCGGCGAGAAGATCATGATGATGTACAGCGATGGCCAGCAGCAGGTCGTGCCTGCGCCGCCGGCAACGGGTTCACGCTGATCCGGCCGCGCCGTTGTAGAGCCGAGCCCGTGCTCGGCTGGCCGTTGCGATCAGAAATGGTCGCCCCGTTGTAGAGCCGAGCCCGTGCTCGGCTGGCCGTTGCAAGAAGCAGCCGAGCGTCGGCTCGGCTCTACAGAAAATGGCCGCGCCGTTGTGCCCGGCTGACCGGTGCAAAAAGCAGCCGAGCGCAGGCTCGGCTCTACCCTTGCCGGGCCGGCGCCGCCGGCTTTGGCGCGTCGTCACACACGCGGTGCTTGACCACGGTGTCACCCACCTTCCATTGCTTCACGACCCGACAGTTCTCCTTCACCGCGGGCGCTTTCGAGGATCGGGCACCGGCCGCATCCGCTTCATCGGCAGCGGCCGACTGCTGGCGCTCCAGCCACGCCGAGGTCGGCGCCGGTGACTGCGCCAGTGCGGGGCCCGCCAGCATGGCCAGCGCAACCGTCAGCAGCGCCTTCATGCCGTCACCGCCCGGCCACCCAGCAGGCGTGCGGGCAGCATGAACAGTGCACGCAGGAACGCGAACACCGCGGAGAAGGTGATGCCGACCAGGCGGAACGGCAGGCTCAGCAGCCAGACGAACGGCCAGGCAACCAGCGCCAGCAGCGCCAACGGCCAGCACAGCACGAACAGCAGGCACCACACGCCCAGCGCGAACAGGGTCTTCATGACGGTCTCCTTGGGCGGCACCCTGCCGCCTGTGACCACCGTGCCGCCCGCCCGCGGCCGCCGCAAACGGATTGCGACGAAACCGGGCTGGGGGCGATGAAAGCCGGTGCAGCGGTGGTCGCCGGGCGGGACCCGGCGCCACCGAAGGCTTTACCGCGCTGGCGGCCTCAGCGGCTGCCGCTGCTCAGGCGCAGGCCGACGCTGCTGGAACGATCACTGCCCCGGGCCTGTTCATGGCCCAGCAGCAGCGACAGGATCCAGCCGCGCGCGATGGACACGTCCACGCCGGCCGACAGCGACAGCAGATCGTCGTTGTAGCTGCGCATCG
Source organism: Stenotrophomonas sp. (assembly GCA_003510825.1). Classification (GTDB taxonomy): domain Bacteria; phylum Pseudomonadota; class Gammaproteobacteria; order Xanthomonadales; family Xanthomonadaceae; genus Stenotrophomonas. The sequence continues at coordinate 7,058 of DOKO01000373.1, read as the reverse complement.
CCAGGCGGTAGTCCTGCGGACGCGCCCACTCGGCGTAGTTCAACGTCGCCTCGCCGCGGTCCTGCAGCGCCTGCCGGTACTCGATGCTCCAGAACGGGCGCAGGCGCGCATCGGCCGTTTCGACCGCGCTGCCTTCCAGGCCGAACGCCAGCGCGCGGCTGTCGACGACGTGGCGGCCGTAGGCCAGATCCAGTTCACCCAGCCCATGCTCGCGGTAGGCATCCAGCGTGCTGCGGCTGCCATCCACGCGTGCGTAGCCACTCATGCGCATGCCCGACAGCACCTGCTCATAGCCCAGCGCCAGCGAACCGAACCACTGCGAACCCTCGCGACGGGCCACCGCGATCGCGCCGGCATCGCGGCTCCAGCGCTGCAGGTCGAAGCGCAGGTCGCCGGTGGCCAGCACCGCATCGACGAACACGTGTTCGTTGCCGCGCCACAGGCCGTACAACGCCAGCGAACGCTGGTCGGCCTGCAGGCGCGTGCGCGCATCATCCTGCTCGCTGTCGTTGCGGCCGATGCTGCCGGCCACGCCCCACAACGCACTGTCGCCGAAGCGACGATCCACGCCCACGGTCAGGCCATCGGTGCGCAGGTCGTACCGCCCTGCCCCGCTCGGGCCACCCCGGCCATAGGTGGCCGAGCCCGAGGCCCAGGTGCCCCAGCCGGCGGGCAGCAGCGGACGCTCGTTCGCCATCGCCTGGCCCAGCGGCAGCGATGCCGCGTCCGGTCCACGCGCGCCGGTCGACACCGACAGCGTGTTGCTGTCGGCGTTGCCGCCGGCACGCACCTGGCGCAGGCGCTCGCGGATGTTGGCCTGCTGCGCGTTGGCGAAGCGCACGCTGGCGTCCACCTGGGCCTGCAGCAGCCCGGTCACGCCCGGGTCGCGGGTCGGATCCGGCCGCACGTTCACCACCAGCACCAGCTCGACACTGGCGGCGGCATAGCTGCCCGCAGCGGCCTGCTCGGCGGTGATCACCGCGCGACCTCCGCCGTGCACATGCACGGTGCGGCCCTCGATGCTGGCCACCGCGGTGTCACTGCTGTGGAAGCTGAAGGCCCCCGGGCTGGCGCTGGTCGGCAGCGGCAGTTCGAAGCTGCCCTGTTCCAGCAGGCGCTGCAGGTCAGCACTCCACGCCAGCACCGGAACCGCCAGCGCGATCTCGACGATGCGTTGCTGCTGCGGTGCTGCTTCATGGTTGGCATCGCCATCCTGGTCCACGGTCAGCACGCACCGCCCTGCCGCCAGCATCGCGACGCGGGTGCCGCTGACGCTGCAGACCGCGGGGCTGCTGCTGCCAAAACGCAGCGGCTGGCCCGACGCGCCGCCCTGTGCGGAGACCTCGAAGCTGCCGCCCTCGCTGTAGACCGGCGTTGCCGGGTCCACGCTGAAGGCGGTGATCGCCTGCGCGGCCTGCGCGATCTTCAGCTGGTAGCGGGCCACACCGGTGAAGCCGTAGGTATCGCTGACTTCCACGTCGAAATCGAACACGCCGGCCAGGGTAGCCACGCCCTGCAGCTGGCCGTCGCTGGACAGCAGCACGCCGGGCGGCAGCGCGCCCGACATCAGGCGGAACGCATACGGCGCGGTACCGCCACGGGCCTGCAGGCGCAGGCTGACCGGGCCGGCCTGGGTTGCCGGCGGCAGCGGCGCGTCCACTTCCTCGATCTGCGGCGCCGCCACGTTGAGCACGAAGGCGCGGCGCGCGCGGAAGGGACCGGTGCCGGAACTGCTGTCGGTCACCTCGACCTCGATCTCGAAACGACCTGCGGCGACCGGCGTACCCGCCAGGTGCCCGCTGCGATCCAGACCGAGGCCCGTCGGCAGACTGCCGCCAACAATCGCGTAGGTGTAAGGCGCTGCGCCACCGCTGCTGGACAGCTGCGCGTCCAGCGCCGTACCGGCCACGGCCTGCGGCAACACGGCCGACTGCAGGACCACGGTCGGCGTGCCAACGATGATCGTGAGCGTGGCGGGCGCCGACGTGCGGAAGCCATCGCTGACGGTATAGGTGATGCTGTCAGTGCCGGCATAGCCCGCGGCCGGCGTGTAACGCAGCGTCATGCCCTGCACGTCAACCCGGCCATGCTGCGGGCCCACGGCCACCTGCACCTGCTCGGCCACACCGGCGACCGACAGCGGCAGCACGACGGCAGCAGCCCCGTAAGGCACGGCGATGCTGGAATCGGCCACGGCCAGATCCGGCAACGGCACCACCGCTGCCGAGGCAGCCGACGCCGCGCCGCTGCCGTACTCGCTGCGTGCAACCACCACGAAACGATAGGCGCTGCCGTTGGCCAGGCCACGCACGGTGATCGGCGAGCTCGTACCGGTTGCGCTGATGCCACCTGGCTGCGCGGTCACCGTGTAATCGACGATGGCGCCACTGCCGGCCGACGCCGCATCGAAATACACCTGCACCTGTCCATCACCGGCCACGCCGCGCACGTTGGCGACGGCCGACGGCAGGTCGGCGCCCACGCGTACGCCCGTGGTCGCCCCCACATTGGCCAGCGCCGCACGCGCCTCGGTGCCCTGTGCATTGCGCAGGCTGCCGGCGGCGGCCTGCAGCGATTCCACCTCGATGCCATCCTCGTCGCGGTCGTCGGCCTGCAGCGTGTACTGGAAACGCAGCACGCTGCCCTGCGCATCCGTCTCCACCGCCGAAAGCGTGGCCACACGGCGCTGGCTGCCGATGCGCAGCAGCAGCTGCGGCGCAGCGCCCACCTGCAGGGCCTGGTCGAACTGCACCGCAAAGGACAGCACCTGGCCGGCGAGGTAGCGGCCGACCGACGGCACCTGCACGGCGGTCACCGCCGGTGCGCCCTGCACGGTGAGCGGGTCGGACGGCAGCGATGCCGCGCCGGCACCCGCCGCATTGAAGGCGGTGACCACGAAGCGATGCGCGACGCCGGCCGGCAGCCCGTCGATGCGCAGCGGGCTGCCGCTGCCGCGCACGCTCTGCCCGCCCGGCATCGCCTGCAGCAGATAGCTGTCAACCGCGCTGCCGCCATCGAACGCCGGCGCCTGGAAGCTCACGTCCACGCGGCCCGCGGCAAGCACGACCGCGGTGATGCGCGGCGCGCCCGGCACCACGGCCAGCACCGCGAACGAGCGGCTGACGCGTGCTGCGGCATGGGTCGCGGTGTCACCCGCCTGGTCGGCATCAATGCTGCAGGTGCCTGCCGCAAGCAGGGTCACCCGGCCATCGGCAGCGACGCTGCAGACCCGGGGCGTGCTGCTGGACAGCGCGACCGGCAGGCCACTGCTGGCGATGGCCTGCACCTGCGGCGTGCTGCCGAACGGCTGTGCATCGAGCGCGTCGAACTGGATCTGCTGCGGCGCCATCGGCACCACGTCGTCCGATGCCGTGGACACCATGCCCAGCCCGGCCGCGGTACGTGCGGTGACCGTGAAGCGGTACGCGATGCCGTTGCGCAGGCCGGTGAACACCACCGGTGAACCGGCTGCCAGCTGCTGCAGGCCACCGGGCTGCGCGGTCAGCAGATAATCCAGCACCGGGCTGCCGCCATCCTGCGCGGGCGCTGCGAACTGCAGCGTCGCTGTGCCATCGCCTGCAACCACATCGGTGATGGATGGTGCACCCGCCGGCTGCGCGCCGACCAGGATGCCCGCCGTGGTGCCGACGCCCGACAGCGTCAGCACTGCGTCGATGTCATCGCTGCTACGGATGCTGCCACCGGCCAGCTGCACGCCGTCGATGCCGATGCCATCCTCGTCGGACTGGCCGGGCACCACGGTGTAGCTGAAAGCCAGCTGGTTGCCGCCCGAGCCGGAGCGATAGCGCGCGGCCACCTGCTGGCCGCCGATCGACAGCAGCAGCGCAGGCACACCCTGCACCGTCACCGGCTGGTCCAGGATCAGCAGGAAGTCGAGGCTCGCACCGGCCAGGTAGCGGCCGTCGGCCGGTAGCAGCAGGCTCGTCACGCGCGGCACGGACGGCATCGTCACCGGGTCGGAACCGGCGGAGAACGCCCCCGGTCCCGTCGCGGTACGCGCACGCACGGCGAAGGTATAGGTCTCGCCGGCACGCAGGCGGTTCACCCGCACCGGACTGGATCCACCGGTGACCACCGCGCGCGTCGGCAGTGTCAGCACTTCATAGCTGGTGATGCTGCTGCCGCCATCACTGCCGGGCGCATCAAAGAACACATCGACGCTGGTCGCGCCGATGCGTTGGACGCGAAGCAGGGTCGGCGCCGATGCCTGGGCCGCAACGACGCTGAAACTGCGCTCCACCGGCTGCGCCGCGCGCGTGCCGGCGTTGCCGGGCTGCAGCGCGCGCACCGCGCACGTGCCGAGCGCGGACAGGCGCAGGTTGCCTGCACTTTCCAGCACGCAGACCAGCGGAGTCAGGCTCTCGTACTCGACGGCCAGGCCGCTGCTCGCGGTGGCCTGCAATGCCAGCAGTGAACCCAGTGGCCGGTCACCGGGCGCATCGAACTGGATCGTCTGCCCGGTCATCGGCGTGACCGCGGCGCTTGCCAGCGACGGCTGGCTCGCCTGGCTGCCATTGTTGGCGATCACCTGGAACTGCACGGGCATGCCATTGGCAAGACCGGTCACCGTGATCGGCGACTGCGTGCCAAGCGCCCACTCGCCCGTGGACGCCATCACGGCGTACTCGACAATGGGGGCGCCGCCCGTCTGTGCCGGTGCGGTGAAGCTGACCACGGCCTCGCCATCGCCGGCGACGGCCACGACCTGGCCGGGGGCATCGGGCGCGATGGTCGCGATGCTGCCCGTCAGCGGTTGGTGTGCGCTGGCGGCCGCGGCATCGGTGACCTCCACGCTGACGCTGAACGTGCCCGCGACCTGCGGCGTGCCATGCAGGCGGCCCGAGGTTTCAAGCACCAGCCCGGCGGGCAAGGTGCCAATGTTGATGCCGAAGCTGTAAGGCAGGGTGCCGCCACTGGCGGTCAGGTTGACATCAACCGCCGTGCCAACGGTGAACTGCTGGACGCCCGGGCTGACCAGCTGAAGGGGCTGTGCGGCCTCGGTCGTGCAACGCAGCTGTACTGGACTGATGTAGGTTCCGCTGGTGATACGGATGTAAAGCCCGTAATTGCTCAGGAAGCTGCTGGATGCGGTCGCGCTGTGCGGCCCCGCAGCACCGGTATTGCTGCGGTAGTCCAAGACGATCTGCACTGTGTCTCGACTGCGCAGGTTGACCAGTTCGCTTCCGATGGACGAACCGCCAAGGTTGCCACCGTTGTCAGAGAAGCTCACTGCCACCGACTCGCCGGGCAGGAATTCCGCCGCCGCAAACCGGTTTGTGTAGCTGGTCGTCGCGCCCACCAGATTGATCGCGTTGCACGCCGCCGACGCCGCCTGCGCAACACCCGTACCTGCCAGCAACTGCAACAGCACCACGCACATCCAGACGACGCCGCGCCCCACCCCACTCTTCCCTGCTACCGCCGACATCGATCCGTTCCCCATGAATGAAGGGGGCGCACGCGCCGGTCCATCGCCGCGCGTGCAGCAATGGGTCATGGACGGTGATGTTTCCCCCTGGTACCGGTGCGGTAACGGCAGGTCACGGGGGAACTTGAGCGCCGGCCGGCTCCTACACCGGCACGGCCCCCGGTCGGCCGTGGACGACCTGGAAGCGCGCTGCGGTGCGCACCTCGGCATCGGCACGCAGCACGCTGTCGGCAAAGCGCAGTTCGGCGTCCACGGTCTGCCGGTTCAGCTGCAGCTTCCACCAGCCGCGGCGGTCGCCGTCGAAATAGCGGATGTGCGGGTTCTGCGGAATCGACGGTCCGTAGTACGGTCCATACGGCGTATCGTCGCCACCACTGCTGATCGCCGGGGCGATGAATTCAGTGGCCACCACCGGCGAACTGGCCGCGTTGAAATCCAGCTTCAGGTCGTTGACAAAGGTGGAGTGCCAGTCGCCGCCGAGCACGATCGCGTTGCCCGTTCCACCTGTCTGCAGGGCCTGCAGCAGCCGGTTGCGCGCAAGCGGATAGCCGTCCCAGGCGTCGTTCCAGAAGCGCTCGCGCGGGGTGCCCGCATCCAGTTGCAACTGGGCCATCAGCAACTGCTGCACCACCACGTTCCAGCGCAGCCCCTGTGCCGCCACCATTGACTGGGCGAACCAGGCTTCCTGGCCGACGCCAAGCATGCTCATGCGCGGGTCCAGCGCGGCTTCGCAGCGCGCCGATTCGCCCACCCCGCAGGGATTTGCGGGACGGAACTGGCGGCAATCGAGCAGGCTGAGCTGTGCGAGATCACCGTAGCGCAGGCGCCGGTGCACGCGCAGGCCACCATTGCCTGCCGGCGTGCTGCGCATGGGCAGGTGTTCGTAGAACGCGCGGTAGGCCGCCGCACGACGCACGATGAACTCCTCGGTCGATACGCCGGGCTTCTCCGGATGGATGCCGGAGTAGTCGTTCTGCACCTCGTGGTCATCCCAGATCACTGCGAAGGCATGCGCGGCATGGGCCGCCTGCAGGTCCGGATCGAGCTTGTACAGCGCGTACTGGTCGCGGTACCGCTCCAGGCTGACGGTCTCGCCGCTGAAGCGCTCCGCATCCAGCGTGCGACCGCGTGCATTCTGAAGCGGGCTGTATTCGTACAGGTAGTCGCCGGCGTGCAGCACAAGATCCACATCACTGCGCGCGATATCGCGCAGTACCGGGTAGTAGCCGCTGTTCCAGGCCTGGCAGGTGCACAGTGCCAGCCGCAGCTGCTGCAGCTGCGTGTCCGGCAGCGGCGCGGTGCGGAAATGACCGACCGCGCTTTCCTCGTCACCATCGCAGGCGAACCGGTAGTAGTAGTCACGGCCCGGGCGCAGGCCGTTGACTTCCACGTGCACCGAATGCGCCAGCTCCGGTACGGCAGCCGCAACGCCACGCTGCACCAGCCGGCGCATGCCCGGGTCTTCGGCCACGTACCAGCGCACCGGCACCGCTCGTGCGGGCATGCCACCGCCATTGAGCGGGTCCGGTGCCAGCCGCGTCCACAGCACCGCGCCCTGCGGATCCGGATCGCCGGCAGCGACGCCCAGCGTGAACGGATCGCGGCCCAG
>DOKO01000349.1 GCA_003510825.1 Stenotrophomonas sp. | reverse complement strand
GCCACGAGGGGCTCAGCCGTTGGCCGAATCCAGTAAAATCGACCGCATGAACGCCCCCACCTTCCCCTACGACACCGCGCGCCTGAGCGAACTGGCCCAGCTGCTGATCGACAACGTCCGCGAACTGGCCCACGCCGGCTGGACCCCGGCCACCAGCAGCAACTTCTCCCACCGCCTGGACGACCGCCACGCCGCGATCACCGTCTCGGGCAAGGACAAGGGCCGCCTGATCGAGGACGACATCATGGTGGTGGACTTCGACGGCCTGGCCGTCGGCCGCCCGCTGCGCCCGTCCGCCGAGACCCTGCTGCACACCCAGCTGTACCGCCGCTTCCCGGAGATCGGCTGCGTGCTGCACACCCACTCGCCGGTGCAGACCATCGCCTCGCGCCTGTACGCGCCGCAGGGCCACATCCGCATCGAAGGCTACGAGCTGCTGAAGGCCTTCGCCGGCAACAGCACCCACGAAATGGCCATCGACGTGCCGGTGTTCGCCAACACCCAGGACATGAACGTGCTCTCGGCGCAGGTCGATGCCCTGCTCGATACCCAGCCGCTGTGGGGCTACCTGATCGACGGCCACGGCCTGTACGCCTGGGGCCGCGACATGGCCGAAGCGCGCCGCCACATGGAAGCCTTCGAGTTCCTGTTCCACTGCGAACTGGAACTGCGCAAGCTGCGCGGCTGAGCCTGCGCCGGGGTGCAGATTCCAATCCGGAATCTGCCGCCCTTCACCACCCTGTTACCCTGTCTTCCCCCCGAGACGTTCAAGCTGCCGCCATGAGCCGACTGCGCATCTACGACGACACCCGCCCTGAATCGCCGCTGCTGGATACCCAGGACGGCGCGATCATCGCCGCCGAACTGAAGAAGATCGACGTCACTTTCGAACGCTGGCAGGCCACCGCGCCGGTCGCGCCGGGCGCCAGCCAGGACGAAGTGTTCGCCGCCTACCGTGCGGACATCGACCGCCTCGTTGCCGAACACGGCTTCAAGAGCGTGGACGTGGCCTCGATCGCCCCGGACAACCCGAACCGCGCCGAGCTGCGGAAGAAGTTCCTCGACGAGCACTTCCACAAGGAAGACGAGGTGCGCTTCTTCGTCGCAGGCTCCGGGCTGTTCACCCTGCACGTGGACGACAAGGTCTATGAGATCGAGTGCGTGAAGGACGACCTGATCGCCGTGCCCGATGGCACCACCCACTGGTTCGACATGGGCGATGAGCCGAGCTTCGTGGCCATCCGCTTCTTCACCGAGCCGGATGGCTGGGTCGGTCACTTCACCGGCACCGACATCGCGCAGAAATTCCCCCGTTACGTTCCCACCCAGGCGTCCTGATCCATGCAGCCCCGCGTCATCCTGACCGACATCGAAGGCACCACCAGCAGCATCTCGTTCGTCAAGAACGTGCTGTTCCCCTATGCCCGCCAGGCGCTGCCGGCGTTCGTCGCCGAGCACGGCCAGCAGCCCGACGTCCGTCGCTGGCTGGATGCGGTGGCCACCGAGATCGGTGGCGCCTGCCAGGACAGCCTGGTGGCCGAGACGCTGCAGGGCTGGATCGACCAGGACCGCAAGCACACCGCGCTGAAGGCCCTGCAGGGCCTGATCTGGGATGCCGGCTACCGCCGCGGCGACTATACCGCGCACTTCTACCCGGAAGTGGCGCCGGTGCTGAAGGGCTGGCATGCCTCGGGCCTGCCGCTGTACGTGTACTCCTCCGGCTCGGTCCCCGCGCAGAAGCTGTTCTTCGGCTTCAGCGATGCCGGTGACCTCAGCCCGCTGGTGTCGGGCTGGTTCGATACCGAGATCGGCGGCAAGCGCGAGGCGGACAGCTACCGCCGCATCGTGGAGGCGATCGGCGTGCCGGCCGGCGAGATCCTGTTCCTGTCGGACGTGGTGGAAGAACTGGATGCCGCCCGCGAGGCCGGCCTGCAGACGCGCCTGATCGACCGTCTGGATGACTACCCGATGCCGCGCACCGGCCAGGCCGCCAACGGCCACGACCGCGTCGAGAATTTCCAGCAGATCCAGCTGTAAGCGCGGGGCCCGCTACGCTCGCCGGGCATGGCCCGGCGCTACCGATGATGCGCGTTATGCCACGCGGCCGCGGCGGGCGCGCTCCAGGTGCACCAGCAGCAGCGAGATCGCGGCCGGGGTCATGCCGGGAATGCGCTGTGCCTGGCCGATGGTCTGCGGGCGCACGCGTTCCAGCTTCTGCAGCACTTCGGCTGACAACCCACGCACGCTGGCGTAGTCGAAGCCTTCGGCGATCGGCGTGGCTTCGTGGCGCTGCTGGCGTTCGATCTCGTCACGCTGGCGGTCCAGGTAGCCGGCGTACTTCACGCCGATCTCGACCTGCTCGGCCACCTTGCCATCGGCCACCGCCGGGCCCAGCGACGGCACCTGCATCAGTTGCGCGTAGTCCAGCTCCGGACGCTTGATCAGGTCCAGCACGTTGGTTTCGCGGCTGACCGCCACGCCCAGGGTTTCCTGCACTTCGCGGCCCAGCGCATTGGCCGGGGTCGCCCACAGCGCGCCCAGCCGCGCACGCTCGGCGGCCACCGCGGCCTGCTTGGTTTCGAAGGCGCTCCAGCGGCGGTCATCGACCAGGCCCATCTCGCGGCCGGCCGGGGTCAGGCGCTGGTCGGCGTTGTCCTCGCGCAGCTGCAGGCGGTACTCGGCGCGGCTGGTGAACATGCGGTACGGCTCGTTGGTGCCGTGGGTGATCAGGTCATCCACCAGCACGCCCAGGTACGCTTCGTCGCGGCGCGGGCACCAGCCGTCCAGCCCGCGCACCTGGCGCGCAGCGTTGAGGCCGGCCAGCAGGCCCTGTGCGGCGGCTTCTTCATAGCCGGTGGTGCCGTTGATCTGGCCGGCGAAGAACAGGCCGTTGACCAGCTTGGTTTCCAGCGAAGCCTTCAGCCCGCGCGGATCGAAGAAGTCGTATTCGATGGCGTAGCCGGGGCGGGTGATGTGCGCGTTCTGGAAGCCGCGGATGCTGCGCACCATCTCCAGCTGCACGTCGAACGGCAGCGAGGTGGAGATGCCGTTGGGATAGATCTCGACGATGCCCAGGCCTTCGGGTTCGACGAAGATCTGGTGGCTGGCCTTCTCGGCGAAGCGCACCACCTTGTCCTCGATGGACGGGCAGTAGCGCGGGCCGATGCCCTCGATCTGCCCGCTGTACAGCGGCGAGCGGTGCAGCGCATCGCGGATGATCTGGTGGGTCTGTTCGGTGGTGTGGGTGATCCAGCAGCTGACCTGCTGCGGATGCTCGTCCACCGAACCGAGGAAGGACATCACCGGGCGCGGCGTGTCGCCGGGCTGTTCGTCCATCACGCTGTAATCCAGCGAGCGGCCATCGATGCGCGGCGGCGTGCCGGTCTTCAGGCGGTCGACCTGGAACGGACGCTCGCGCAGGCGCGCGGCCAGCGTGGTGGCCGGCGGGTCGCCCATGCGGCCGGCGGCGTACTGGGTCGGGCCGACGTGGATCTTGCCGGCCAGGAAGGTGCCGGCAGTCAGCACCACGGCCTCGGCGTCGAAGCGCAGGCCGGTCTGGGTGATGACCCCGCGCACGGCGTCGCCTTCGATGACCAGGTCATCGACGGCCGCCTGGAACACGGTCAGGTTGGCCTGGCCTTCGACGATGGCGCGGATCGCCATGCGGTACAGGTTGCGGTCGGCCTGGCAGCGGGTCGCGCGCACGGCCGGGCCCTTGGAGGCGTTGAGTGTGCGCCACTGGATGCCGGCGCGGTCGGCGGCATGCGCCATCGCACCGCCCAGGGCGTCGATTTCCTTGACCAGGTGGCCCTTGCCGATGCCGCCGATGGCCGGGTTGCAGCTCATCGCGCCCACGGTTTCGATGTTGTGGGTCAGCAGCAGGGTGCGCACGCCGGTACGGGCCGCGGCCAGCGCGGCCTCGGTGCCGGCGTGGCCACCGCCGATGACGATGACGTCGTAACGATGGAAGGACTGGGTCATGGGGGCAGGTCAACAGGGGACGGGCGCGGCCGGGGCGGCGCCGGGGTGGCGATTTTAGCGCCATTCGGAGGGGGGCGACGGGCCCGGATCGGGGCCGGGATGAAATCCGCCCTAAAGTTGGCAGGATTTTTGCAGATAACCCAATAGCACCCA
>DOKO01000328.1:2374-2689 GCA_003510825.1 Stenotrophomonas sp. | reverse complement strand
GTAGTTAGGCAGGGGCAGCGGGCGGCGGGCGACACCGAAGGCCTGCACGCCGGGCACGTCGGCAAGGCGGCGCAGCAGGGCGCCCCCCACGAAGCCGGAGGCACCGGTGACCAGGATGCGCATGGACGGGGTCCTCCTTGTGCCTGTGACGCGCCGCAGCCGGGGCATGCCGCCCATCTGACCGGCCAGTATGCGCCGGCTGCCGCGTCTGCGCCCAGCGCTGGCATGGGCGTGGCGGCTGCGCATGCGGCGCAGATCCTTGTCCCGCCTGCCTCCGCGCCGTTTTTGGTGCGGGCCGCGAAGCGGGTTACACTG
>DOKO01000328.1:0-2157 GCA_003510825.1 Stenotrophomonas sp. | reverse complement strand
GCCGCGAAGCGGGTTACACTGCCGGGCTCGCCAATCAGGCCATGTGATTCCTCACCATGCTGCAGAAACTCCGCGACAAGACCTCAGGCTGGATCGTCACCGTGATCCTGGGGCTGCTGATGATTCCGTTCCTGTTCGTGATCGACAACAGCTACCTCGGTGGTGTCGGCGCACAGAACGTGGCCAAGGTTTCGGCACCGCCGACCTGGTGGCGCTCGGCGCCGTCGTGGTGGCCGGTGCGCATGCTGTGGCAGCACCATGAGATCAGCGCGCAGGATTTCCGCACCCGCTTCGAGCAGGAGCGCATGCGTGAGCGCCAGCAGCAGGGCGAGAACTTCGACCCGCGCGCGTTCGAGAGCACCGAGAACAAGCTGGCCGTGCTCGACCAGCTGATCGACGAGCAGGTCGTGCGCCTGGTGGGCGAACAGGCCGGCGTGGTCGTCGGCGACGGCGCCGTGCGCGACTACATCATGACCATCCCGGCCTTCCTCGGCAGCGATGGCAAGTTCAACGAGAACAACTACCGGCTGGCGCTGGGCGGTGGCAATCCGCCGCGTACCCCGTCGCAGTTCCAGGAAGAAGTGCGTGCCAGCCTGCAGCAGTCGGTGGTTCCGGCCGGCCTGCAGAACTCGGGCTTCGTCACCCAGGCCGAGACCGAGCGCCTGCTGAAGCTGCTGGGTGAAACCCGTGACGTCGAGCTGGTCGCGCTGCCGGAAGTGCCGGCCGATACCGCGCCGGTCACCGACGCGCAGATCAAGCAGTGGTACGAAAGCCACGGCAAGGATTTCCGCCAGGCCGAATCGGTCTCGCTGGAATACGTCGAGCTCAACGGTGCCAACCTGCCGGCACCGGTGCCGGCCGATGAGGCCACCCTGCGCAAGCGCTATGAAGAAGAGAAGGCCAAGTTCGCGACCCCGGAACAGCGCCAGGCCTCGCACATCCTGATCACCGGCGACGGTGCCGAAGCCAAGGCCGCCAAGCTGGCCACCGAAGCCAAGGCCGCCGGTGCCGACTTCGCCGCGCTGGCCAAGGCCAACTCGGAAGACCCGGGTTCCAAGGACCAGGGCGGTGACCTGGGCTGGGTCGAGCGTGGCGCGATGGTGAAGCCGTTCGAGGACGCGCTGTTCGCCGCCAAGGCTGGTGACGTGATCGGTCCGGTCAAGACCGACTTCGGTTACCACATCATCAAGGTCGCGGCCGTGCGCGGTGGCGAAGGCAAGTCGTTCGAGGAAGTGCGTGACGTGCTGGCCGCCGAGCAGCTGAAGGCCGACGGCGAGCGTGGCTTCAACGATCTGGCCGGCCGTCTGGTCGATGCCATCAACAAGAGCCCGAGCGACCTCGTTGCTGCAGCCAAGTCGGTCGACCTGCCGGTGCAGACCCTGGGCCCGATCACCCGTGCCACCGCCAGCGGTATCGCCGCCGATCCGGCCGTGCTGCGCTCGGCGTTCTCCGACGTGATGGTGCAGGACGGTACCGCCAGCGATCCGATCGCCCTGGGCGGCAGCACCAACCACAGTGTCGTGATCCGCGTGGCCGCGCACACCCCGGAACAGGCACTGCCGCTGGACAAGGCCCGTGAGCAGGTCATCGCCGCGATCCGTGCCGACCGCCAGCGCCAGGCCAGCGACAAGGCGGCTGACGCCGTGCTGGCCAAGCTGAAGGGCGGTGCCAGCCTGCAGTCGCTGGTGGCCAGCGACAAGCTGCAGGTCAGCCCGATGCCGGGCCTGCCGCGCAGCCAGCCGGTGCCGACCCCGGAAATCAACCGCGCCATCTTCAGTGCGCCGGTGCCGGCCGAAGGCAAGCCGAGCTTCGGCAAGGTCGACGTCAACGGCCACGCGCTGGTGTTCGTGGTGAACAAGGTCACCCCGGGCAACATCAAGGAAGTGACGCCGGAACAGCAGAAGCAGCTGAAAGACCAGCTGAGCCAGATCGACGGCATGGCGGCAGCCAAGGCCTACATCGACGCGATGCGCAAGAAGTTCGTGGTGCAGACCACCGAAGCGAACCTGTAAGCCGCCAGGCGAGCAGGACGAAGAAGGCCCGGCAATGCCGGGCCTTTTTTGTTGGTGTTCGCCGTATGTAGAGTCGAGCTTGCTCGACCGCTTTTGTAGAGTCGAGCCATGCTCGACTGGACGTGCAGAAGCAGTCGAGCATGGC
>DOKO01000323.1 GCA_003510825.1 Stenotrophomonas sp. | reverse complement strand
CAGCTTCAGGTAGTGCATGTAACCGACGGTGGTGTGGCGGTCGAAGGCTTCACCGGTGCGGCCGTCGTACAGCTGGGTCTGGCCACTGCTCGGCAGGTCGGCCAGTTCCAGCATGCGCTTGATTTCCGCTTCGGTGGCGCCGTCGAACACCGGGGTGGCCATCGGCACGCCGTCGGTCAGGTTACGGGCCAGACGCAGCAGTTCCTCGTCGCTGAACTGCGACAGGTCGACACGGTTGGCCACGTTGGTGTCGTCGTGGTTGTAGATGTCGTCCAGGAACTTGCGCAGGTCGGCAACCGCAGCCTGGGCTTCCATCATCGCCTGGATCTTGCGACCCAGGCCCTTGGCTGCCCAGCCCAGGTGCACTTCCAGGATCTGGCCGATGTTCATACGCGACGGCACGCCCAGCGGGTTCAGCACGATGTCCACGGTTTCACCCGAGGCCATGTACGGCATGTCCTCGACCGGCACCACGTTGGAGACCACACCCTTGTTGCCGTGGCGGCCTGCCATCTTGTCGCCCGGCTGGATGCGGCGCTTCACGGCCAGGAACACCTTCACCATCTTCAGCACGCCCGGGGCGAGGTCGTCGCCGGCGGTGATCTTGCCGCGCTTGTCGGCGAAGCGACGCTCGAATTCCTTCTCGTGCGCCTGGATCTGCTTCTGTGCGCGCTCGATGGCTTCCGAAGCGTCCTCGTCCTTCATGCGCAGGGCGAACCAGTCAGCCTTCTTCAGGCCGTCCAGGTAGGCGTCGGAGATGACGTCGCCCTTCTTCAGGCCAGCACCACCGTTGACCACCTTGCCCACGATCTGCGAACGCAGACGCATGTAGATGGCGGCTTCCAGGATGCGGAACTGGTCGTCGAAGTCCTTCTTGACGCGCTTGATTTCAGACTCTTCGATCTGGCGGGCGCGCTTGTCCTTCTCGATGCCGTCGCGGGTGAAGACCTGCACGTCGATGACGGTGCCGTCCATGCCCGGCGGAACGCGCAGCGAGCTGTCCTTAACGTCCGAAGCCTTCTCGCCGAAGATCGCGCGCAGCAGCTTCTCTTCCGGGGTCAGCTGGCTTTCGCCCTTCGGGGTGACCTTGCCGACCATGATGTCGCCGGCGCGGACTTCCGCACCGATGTACACCACGCCGCTTTCGTCCAGGCGGTTCAGCGCCTGCTCGGAAACGTTCGGGATGTCGGCGGAGATTTCCTCCGGCCCCAGCTTGGTGTCACGCGCGACGCAGGTCAGCTCTTCGATGTGGATCGTGGTGTAGCGATCCTCTTCCACCACGCGCTCGGAGAGCAGGATGGAGTCTTCGAAGTTGTAGCCGTTCCACGGCATGAACGCGATCAGCATGTTCTGGCCCAGGGCCAGTTCGCCGATGTCGGTGGACGGACCGTCGGCCAGCACGTCGCCGCGGGCGATGACGTCACCCACCTGGACCAGCGGACGCTGGTTGATGCAGGTGTTCTGGTTCGAACGGGTGTACTTGACCAGGTTGTAGATGTCGACGCCGGCGTCGGTGGCACCGACGATTTCTTCCTCGACCACCTTGACCACGATGCGCGCGGCATCGATCTGCACGATCTCACCGCCACGACGGGCGTTGACGGTCACACCGGAGTCACGCGCCACGGCGCGCTCGATGCCGGTACCAACCAGCGGCTTCTGCGCACGCAGGGTCGGCACGGCCTGACGCTGCATGTTCGCGCCCATCAGTGCGCGGTTTGCGTCATCGTGCTCCAGGAACGGAACCAGCGCGGCCGCGATCGACACGGTCTGCATCGGCGAGACGTCCATGAAGTGGACTTCCGCCGGCGGCTTCAGCAGCGATTCGCCCTGGAAACGGCAGGGAACGAACTGCTCGGTCAGCACGCTGTCAGCATTGGTCAGGGCGTTGGCCTGCGCAATGACGTACTCGTTTTCTTCGATGGCCGACAGGAACTCGACTTCGTCGTACACCTTGCCGTCCACGACCTTGCGGTACGGGGTCTCGAGGAAACCGTACTTGTTGGTGCGGGCGTACACGGCCAGCGAGTTGATCAGGCCGATGTTCGGGCCTTCCGGCGTTTCGATGGTGCAGACGCGCCCGTAATGGGTCGGGTGCACGTCGCGCACTTCGAAGCCGGCGCGCTCACGGGTCAGGCCGCCCGGGCCCAGGGCCGAGACGCGACGCTTGTGGGTCACTTCCGACAGCGGGTTGTTCTGATCCATGAACTGCGACAGCTGCGAGGAGCCGAAGAATTCCTTGATGGCAGCGGCAACCGGCTTGGCGTTGATCAGCTCCTGCGGGGTCAGGCCTTCCGACTCTGCCATCGACAGGCGTTCCTTGACCGCGCGCTCGACGCGGACCAGGCCGACGCGGAACACGTTCTCAGCCATTTCGCCGACCGAACGCACGCGACGGTTGCCCAGGTGATCGATGTCATCGACCACGCCGCGACCATTGCGGATCTCGGTCAGGACCTTGATCACGTCCAGGATGTCGGAGCTGTCGCCGTGGGCACCGACCAGGCGCTTGGACTCTTCGTCGTTGCGCTCGCCGAAGTACTTGCTGTCATACAGCACGGCTTCGCCGGTGGTTTCCTTGCGGCCCACGCGACGGTTGAACTTCATGCGGCCGACCGCGGACAGGTCGTAGCGCTCGAAGGTGAAGAACAGGTTGTGGAACAGGTTCTGCGCGGCATCCTTGGTCGGCGGCTCGCCCGGACGCATCATGCGGTAGATTTCGACCAGGGCTTCCAGCTGGGTCTTGGTCGGATCGATGCGCAGGGTGTTGGACAGGTACGGGCCACGATCCAGGTCGTTCACCCACAGGGTGCCCACCGCATCGACGCCGGCCTTGCGGAAGTTCTGCAGCTGCTCGTCGCTGATCTCGTCGTTGGCCTGGGCCAGCAGTTCGCCGGTCGAGGCATCGACCACGTCGTGCGACAGGATGCGGCCGACGATGTAGTCGTCCGGCACGGCCAGGGCGGCAATGCCCGAGGCTTCCAGCTGCTTGATGTGGCGCGCGGTGATGCGCTTGCCGGCTTCCACGATGACCTTGTCGCCGTCGGCGAGGTCGAAGCCCAGGGTTTCGCCACGCAGGCGCTCCGGCACCAGCTCCAGCTGGACGCCTTCATCCGGGTTGATGTGGAAGGTGTTGATCTCGAAGAACTCGGCCAGCATCTCTTCGTTGCTGTAGCCAAGCGCGCGCAGCAGGATCGACACCGGCAGCTTGCGGCGACGGTCGATACGGGTGAACAGCGCGTCCTTCGGGTCGAACTCGAAGTCCAGCCAGGAACCGCGGTAAGGAATGATGCGGGCGCTGTACAGCAGCTTGCCCGAGCTGTGGGTCTTGCCACGGTCGTGGTCGAAGAACACGCCCGGCGAACGGTGCAGCTGCGAGACGATGACGCGCTCGGTGCCGTTGACGATGAAGGTGCCGTTCTCGGTCATCAGCGGGATTTCGCCCAGATAGACCTCCTGCTCCTTCACGTACTTGATGGCCTTGGTCGACGACTCGCGGTCGTAGATGACCAGGCGCACGGTCACGCGCAGCGGCGCACCGTAGCTCATGCCACGCTGACGGCACTCACGCTCGTCGAAGACCGGCTCGCCCAGCTTGTAGCCGACGTATTCCAGGGCGGCATTGCCGCTGTAGCTGGCGATCGGGAAGACCGACTTCAGCGCAGCGTGCAGGCCGTAATCGGCGCGCTTGGCCGGATCGATGTTTTCCTGCAGGAAATCACGGTAGGAGTCCACCTGGATGGCCAGCAGGAACGGCACTTCGAGGATCGAGCGCTGCTTGCCGAAATCCTTGCGGATACGCTTTTTTTCGGTGAACGAATAGGACGTCATGAGGTCTTCCACCTTGTTGTGCGGGCCGTGCGCCCACGACCCGAAGGAAACTTGAAATTGTCAGTTGGAAGTCGCTGGTATTGCCGGCACCAGCACGCCTTCTCTTGCTACTTCCAACTGCCAACTCGTCTGCATCTACTGCCCTGCTGCCGCGCGAGGCGCTGGCTGGCGAGGTTGTGACCGCAGCCCGTGTTGGGCTTTTTTCGTACTTGGAACAGTCGACTAACAGTCGACTCAACCGATACCGCAACAACGACCAAAGGCCGGGGGCTTACGCCCCCAGCCTTGGCTGCATCGCCGTGAATCGATGACGATGCAAGGGAAGTGCTTACTTGACTTCGACAGTCGCGCCAGCAGCTTCCAGGTCCTTCTTCATCTTCTCGGCTTCGTCCTTCGAAGCGTTGTCCTTCAGGACGCCGCCGGCTTCGGCCAGGTCCTTCGCTTCCTTCAGGCCCAGGCCGGTGATGGCGCGGACGGCCTTGATGACTTCAACCTTCTTGTCGCCAGCGGACTTCAGGGTGACGACGAATTCGGTCTGCTCTTCAACGACGGCAGCCGGGCCAGCCACAGCGGCGGCAACCGGAGCAGCGGCGGAGACGCCGAACTTCTCTTCGATGGCCTTGACCAGCTCCATCACTTCCATCAGGGACTTCTCGGCGATGGCGTCGACGATCTGTTCGTTGGTAAGGGACATGATAATTACCTTTGGATGATTTTCTGGGGTGAGGTTCCGTCAGGAACCACTAAATAGTCGAAACTCAGGCGGTCTCGGCGGCCGGTTCAGCAGCTTCAGCGGCTTCGCCACCGTTCTGCTTGTCACCGATAGCCTTGATGGCGCGGGCGAACATCGTGACCGGCTCGGCCAGGACGCGTGCCAGCATTGCCAGGGCCTGGTCGCGGGTCGGCAGCGATGCCAGAACCTCGACGTGGCTCGCCGGGAACACTTCACCACCGATGGCGACGACCTTAGCCTTCAGCTTGTCGTTGCCCTTGGCGGCTTCCTTGATCAGGCGACCGGCTGCACCGGGCTCCTCGAGCGAGAACGCGTACAGCAGCGGACCAACCATCTGGTCCTGTGCGACTGCGAACTCGGTGCCTTCAACGGCGCGCGAAGCCAGGGTGTTCTTGACAACTTTCAAGAAAACACCGGTTTCACGAGCCTGCTTGCGCATCGCGGTCATCTGGGCGACCGTGGTGCCAGCGTATTCGGCTGCGATCAAGGAGTGGGCCTTGGCGGCGACGTCTGCCAGCTCGGCGACTACTTCTTGCTTCTGGGACAGATTGAGAGCCATTGCACTCCTCCAATTGAACTCCGCTTACGGCTCCTGCCGTGTGCGGTCCTGTGCGGCATCCGTCCTGGACGCCGGGAACATCGGAATGATGCTCCGGGGGTGGGCCGTTCCAGACCTGGAGTGCAATCGGGGAAGATCCCAGACGTGCGTGAACCAGAAAAACTCCAGAAGGGCACCATCTACGCAGGTTGATTCCGAAGAATCGATTAAGCGGTCATTGCTGCTCCGGCGGCGACTCCCTGCCATATCGAGCTTCCGTGCCCGTCGCCGGTATTGCCACGACCGCGCCTGCGGTCTTTGACGGCTACCGCCAGCGATGGACTGCCGGCGACGCCTTCAAATGTCACGGTCACGGTGCCCGAGGGTACCGTGAACGCTTGAAACAATTACTTCAGGGTCAGCGACGACTGGTCGACGGTGACGCCCGGGCCCATCGTCGAGCTGACCGAAACCTTCTGCAGGTAGGTGCCCTTCGAGGTCGCCGGCTTGGCCTTGATCAGGTCCAGCAGCAGCGCGGTCAGGTTCGACTTCAGCGCGTCTTCGGCGAAGTCGGCCTTGCCGATGGTGCAGTGGATGATACCGGCCTTGTCGGTGCGGTAACGGACCTGGCCCGACTTGGCGTTCTTCACGGCTTCACCCGGGTTCGGGGAAACGGTGCCGACCTTCGGGTTCGGCATCAGGCCGCGCGGGCCCAGCACGGTGCCCAGCTTACCGACGACGCGCATGGCGTCCGGGGTCGCGATGACGACGTCGTAGTTCAGATCGCCGGCCTGCATCTTCTCGGCCAGATCGTCCATACCGACGGCTTCGGCGCCAGCGGCCAGGGCTTCGTCAGCCTTGGCACCGGCCGGAGCGAAGACGGCGACGCGGACCGACTTGCCGGTACCAGCCGGCAGCACGGTGGAGCCACGGACCTGCTGGTCGGACTTCTTGGCATCGACGCCCAGGCGCACGGCAACGTCGATCGACTCGACGAACTTGGCCTTGGTGGCGGTCTTCAGGATGTTGATCGCGTCTTCGAAG
This sequence comes from Stenotrophomonas sp., assembly GCA_003510825.1. Taxonomy (GTDB): domain Bacteria; phylum Pseudomonadota; class Gammaproteobacteria; order Xanthomonadales; family Xanthomonadaceae; genus Stenotrophomonas. The sequence continues at coordinate 855 of DOKO01000323.1, read as the reverse complement.
GCGTACGACTTGCCCGGGACAACGGCGGCCTTGATGGCCTTTTCGCGCTTGTTCTGTGCCATCTGATTAACCCTCCACCACGAGGCCCATGGAACGGGCAGAGCCAGCGATGGTACGCACGGCGGCGTCCAGATCGGCGGCAGTCAGATCCGGTTCCTTCGCCTTGGCGATCTCTTCCAGCTGCTTACGGGTGACCTTGCCGACCTTCTCGGTGTTCGGGCGCTTGGAGCCCGACGAGATGCCAGCGGCCTTCTTCAGCAGGGTGGTGGCCGGGGTGCTCTTGGTGATGAAGGTGAACGTACGGTCCGAGTAGGCCGTGATGATCACCGGAACCGGCAGACCCGGCTCGAGCTTCTGCGTGGCAGCGTTGAACGCCTTGCAGAATTCCATGATGTTCAGGCCGCGCTGACCCAGCGCAGGACCGACCGGCGGCGAGGGGTTGGCCTGACCGGCCTTCACCTGCAGCTTGATGTAACCGACAACTTTCTTTGCCATGAGTATGCTCTCCGGGTGCTAGCGCCTTGCGACAACAGGCTCCCCATCGGACCGGGAATCACGCGTCCCGGCATCGCGTTTTGAAATCATGCTGAAGGCCGCCTTGCGGCGGCTTCGTCCTGCTGGCTTCCCAGCGGGGAGCCGCGCACTATAACAGGTTTTTTCTTCACATGCCTGAAGCGGCACGTAAACGAAGGAAACCGGGCGATGCCCGGTTTCTGGTCCGGAGTCGAGCATGGCTCGACTCTACGGGGCCGCTTAGACGGCCTTTTCGACCTGGCCGAACTCGAGCTCGACCGGGGTGGCACGACCGAAGATCAGCACCGAGACGCGCAGACGGCTCTTCTCGTAGTTGACTTC
>DOKO01000324.1 GCA_003510825.1 Stenotrophomonas sp. | reverse complement strand
GTCTGTCGAAGGCGGGGTGGGTCCGGTTGCGGGGGCGTGAGCCGCATGGATGCGGCGACCGAGCTTACATGGACGTACTTGCAGCGTCCCCCGCAACCGGACCCACCCCGCCATCCCACGGAATGCAGGCTTTTGCTTTTGAAGTTGACGTTGACGTTGACGTTGCATCGAGCGGGTGCAGGGCGCAGCCCTGCCGACAAAACCCCACTAACGAGACGCGCGTCACTGCCCGCAACACCCGCGCCACTTCGTAAAAAACATTTCATCTTCCATTCGCATAGTGGCCTCGCGCCGTGCCGAGTCACGGCGGACTCCCCCCATGCAATGGATCCACATGCAGACCCGACACCTCACGATCGCCGTCGCGATCGCGCTTTCCGCCGCCAGCGCTCATGCCGCTGAAACCACCGATGCCACCGCCGACGCCGCGCTGAGCGCACAGACGCTCGACACCGTGTCCGTCATCGGCCAGGGCGAAACCCGCCAGGTGCAGCGCATCACCGCCGTCGACAAGCAGGTGCTGCCGCCGGGCACCAGTGGCCAGAAGATCCTCGACCGCCTGCCCGGCGTGTCGGTGCAGTCCAACGATGCCTTCGGCGCCAACGAAGAATCGCAGACCATCAGCCTGCGCGGCTTCGACAAGAGCCGTCTCGGCTACACGCTCGACGGCATTCCGCTGGGCGACAACAGCTATGGCAACTACAACGGCCTGAGCATCGCCCGCGCGCTGATCGCCGAGAACCTCGCCGGCGCCGAACTGTCGCAGGGCATCGGTTCGCTGGGCGTGGCCTCCACCAGCAACCTCGGCGGCACCATCCAGTACTTCTCGATGGACCCGTCCACCGAATTCGGCGGACGCGCCAGCGTCACCGTCGGTGACAACAACCAGCGCCGCGGCTACCTGCGCGTGGACACCGGCGACATCAATGGCTTCTCGGCCTATGTCTCCGGCGTGCACCAGGACCAGGACATGTGGGCCGCGCCGTACCAGAACCAGACCACGCGCCAGTTCAACGCCAAGGCCGTGTGGAACGTCGGCGACCATCGCTTCGGTGCGTTCGTCGCCACCTCGCGTGCCAGCCAGGCCAACTACGCCTACCTGTCCAAGGACATGCTGGACCGCGGCCTGGGCTGGGACTGGAACATCTACGCACCGGACTGGGACCGCGCCGTCGCCGCCGCCTACTGCGCGCCGGGCACCCGTGATCCGGCCAAGTGCCAGTTCAGTGGCGGCGTCAACAGCATCGACGATGCCTACTACCAGAGCCGCGCGCTGCGCGATGACAACCTGTATTCGGTCGACGCCGACCTGCGCCTGGGCGAGCAGGGCCGCCTGAAGCTGGTGGCCTACCACCACGACAACCGTGGCCAGGGCCACTGGTGGGCGCCGGGCCAGCCGTCCTACCCGGGCACCGACCAGATGCTGCCGATCTCCATCCGCAGCACCAACTACACCATCAACCGCGACGGCCTGACCGCCGCGCTGTCGTGGCAGGTGGGCATCCACGAACTGGAAGCCGGCCTGTGGTACGAGCAGAACGACCACAACGTGTCGCGCAATTTCTATTACATCAGCGGCCCGTTCCTGGATGATCTGTACCTGAAGAACCCGGACCGCCTGCTGTTCAACCAGGACTTCGACATCCGCACGCAGCAGTTCTACGTGCAGGACCGCATGCGCTTCCTCGACCAGCGCCTGACCGTGGACGTGGGCCTGAAGAGCCCGAACACGCGCATGCGCGCCACCGCCAAGGGCGGTGTGGAAACCAGCATCGCTTCGGGCACGCTGACCGCCAAGGAATCGGTGCTGCCGCAGGTCGGCGTGGGCTTCAAGCTCAATGCCAACAACGAGCTGTTCGCTTCGTATGCCGAGAACATCGCCGCCTTCGTCGGTGGCGGCAGCGGTGGCCCGCTGCAGGTCTCGCCGGAATCGTTCGCGGCCAGCGCCGGGCTGGAACCGGAAAAGTCCAAGAGCCTGGAAGCCGGCTTCCGCACCTTCGGTGAGAAGTACCAGGCGTCCATCGCCGCCTACAACGTAACGTTCGACAACCGCCTGCTGTCGCTCAACCCGTGCTCGAGCATCGAAGTCGGCACGCGCCCGGAGTGCGTCACCCGCTTCATCAACGTGGGTTCGGTGAAGAGCCATGGCGCCGAGCTGACCTTCATCCTCAAGCCGATCGACGGCCTGCAGTGGTACAACGCGCTGTCCTGGAACAAGACTACCTACGAGGACAACTACACCTCGGGTGGCGAGATCGTGCCGGTGGCCGGCAAGATCACCGTGGACACGCCGCAGCGCATGGCGTCCAGCGAAATCAGCTGGAACCGCGATGGCTTCTTCGCCAGCCTGCGCGCCAAGTACACCGGCAAGCGCTACTACACCTACACCAACGACCAGTCGGTGCCGGGTGTGACCACCTTCGATGCGGGCGCCGGTTATGACTTCGGCCCGGGCATGGGCCTGCGCAACATCCGCGTGTCGTTGAACGCGACCAACCTGACCAACAAGCGCTATGCCGGCCAGCTGAGTTCGTTCGCACCGACCGACCCGAACGGTACGCGCTACGCCATCCATGCCAGCGCCCCGCGCCAGGTGTTCATGACGGTGGCGGCGGACTTCTGATCGGCAGCGGTCAGCCAGGGGTCAGAGCCCTTTCGCGGCGCGAAAGGGATCTGACCCCGAGCGGGGGAATGGCAGGGGTCGGATCCCTTTCGCGTGCGAAAGGGCTCTGACCCCGTCAGCAAGGGACCACTAAACTGCAGTGGTTCCCCCGCGATGGAAGTCCCCCCTTTGACCCCCGACGAGTACGACCTCGCCTCCCGCGCACTGCTGCAGGACTACCTGCTGCAGGCATCTCCCGAGCAGCGCCATATCTACGTCGCGCGCCGCAACTACGATGACAGCCCCGAGCTGCTGGCCTGGCTGGCGGAGCGCAGCGAGCTGGATCGTGCGACGGCGCTGATGATGTACTGGTCGCTCGGCGCAGCCTGGTTCAGCCAGTACGCCGCTGATGGCGACGTGCCCGCACATGAGCACGACGCCCATGCGATCGTCCGCCGCATCGAGCAGCGCTACATCGAAGGCTTCTATGCGGGTCGTGCACTCGCTTTCGACCCGGGCAACTGGCCGGGCCCTTCGATGGGTGATCATCCCGGCCTGGTCGTGCGCCGCGCCGTCCCGGACGCCATGCTGGTTGCGGTGGCAGGCGAGCAGGCCTGCGATCCCTTTGCAGAGGCCGTCGACGCGGCCTTCGATGATGGCCTGCCGCTGGCGCTCGCAGCACAGCTGCACGACATGGTTGCGGCCGTGCAGCCTGATCGTGGGCCGGCCCTCGGCGATGCCGTCGCCGGCGACATCGACATCTGGGCCGAGGTGATGCCGCCGACGCTGTCGCCGCTGGCGACGGCCGCGGATCCGGGCTGGCCGGTACTGGAGACCTTCCTGCGCCAGGCCTCGCCGCAGCAATGCCATCAACTGGCGCTGTTCGCTGACACCAGTGCGCTGTCAGACGCGCTGCAGTGGTTGCTGGACCAGCCGACATTGGCGGCATCCAGCGCGTTGGCGCTCTACTGGAACCTGGGCGCGTCGTGGCACGTCCCCTTCGCGACGATCGAGGATGTGCCGGAGTCGCACCGCTACACGGCAGCCGTGCTGAGACGCATCGAGCAGCGCCTGGCTGATGGCGGTTACGCGGATCACGGGCTGGGTTTCGACCTGGCACGGAGCCGGCCGCGGTTCCCTGCGTGTTGGCCGGGTCGGGAAGTGCGGCGTGCGATTCCTGACCCGATGTGGCAGCCGCGCCCGGGGCAGATCGTGGACGAGTCGGACGAGGTGGATTTCATCACCGGCCTGCCGGAAGACATTGCCGAGGCGCTCGCGAACGCACGCGGGTAGAAGCGAAGCATCCACGCATCAAGCAGGGGTCAGAGCCCTTTCGCAGGCGAAAGGGATCTGACCCCGAGCGGAGGATGGCAGGGGTCGGATCCCTTTCGCGTGGCGAAAGGGCTCTGACCCCGATGGGCCTCACCCCATGTACAACCCACCATTCACCGGGTAATCCGCACCGGTCACATACGAGGCTTCATCCGAAGCCAACCAGGCCACCAGGCCGGCCACTTCTTCCGGCCGGCCCAGGCGGCGCACCGGTACCGAGGCCGCCAGCCGGTCCAGCACGTCCGGCGGGAAGCTGCTGATCGCCTGGCTGGCGATGTAGCCGGGCGACAAGGTGTTCACGGTGACGCCGCGCGAGGCGACTTCGGCGGCCAGCGCACGGCTGAAACCGTGCATCGCCGCCTTCGCCGTCGCGTAGTTCACCTGGCCGATCTGGCCCTTGTGCGCGCTGACCGAGCCGATGTTGACGATACGGCCCCAGCCACGCGTAGCCATGCCGTCGACCACCTGCTTGGTCAGGTTGAACAGTGCGTTGAGGTTGGAGGCGATGACTGCATTCCAATCCTCCACGGTCATCTGCCGGAACAGCAGGTCACGGCTGCCGCCGGAGTTGTTGACCAGCACGTCCACCTCGCCCACTTCGGCACGCACCTTGGCAAAGGCCGCCGTGGTCGAGGCCCAGTCGGTGGCGTTGCCCTCGGAGGCGATGAAGTCGAAGCCCTGTTCGCGCTGCTCGCGCAGCCAGTTGGCCTTGCGTGGCGAGTTCGGGGCGCAGCCGGCGACCACGGTGTGGCCGGAACGGGCCAGGCTCTGGCAGATGGCAGTGCCGACACTGCCCATGCCGCTGGTGACGTAAGCGATTCGAAGCGTCATTGCAGAAGGCTCCTTGGTGTCCGGATCAGGATGCGAAGGGATACAGGCCGAACAGCAGGCCGCCGACCATCAACAGCAGCGAGATGGCGATCGCCCACTTCAGGGTGAACTTCTGGTGGTCGGCGAATTCGACCTTGGCCAGGCCCACCAGCAGATAGGTGGACGGCACCAGCGGACTGAGCAGGTGCACCGGCTGCCCGGCCAGCGACGCGCGGGCCATTTCCACCGGGGTGATGCCGTAGTTGCCGGCCGCCTCGGACAGGATCGGCAGCACGCCGAAGTAGAAGGCGTCGTTGGACATGAAGAAGGTGAACGGCATCGACGCGATGGCGGTGATGACGGCCAGGTACGGGCCCCACGATTCCGGGATGATCGCCAGGAAGCTGTGCGACATCGCCTCGACCATGCCGGTGTTGTTGAGGATGCCGGTGAAGATGCCCGCGGCGAAGATCAGCGCGACCACCGACAGCACGTTGCCGGCGTGATTGACGACGCGGCGGCGCTGCTCGGCCAGGTTCGGGTAGTTGATGACCAGGGCGATGGCGAAGCCGACCATGAACAGCACCGGCATCGGCAGCACGCCGGCGATCAGCGCAGCCATCAGGGCCAGGGTCAGCACCAGGTTCACCCACAGCAGCTTCGGCCGCTTGATGTCCTCGGCGTCTTCCACCGACGGCAGCGCGTTGTTGTCATCGGACACGCTGTTGTCCATCCAGCTGCCCCCCTGCGGCAGGGTGACCACGCCCAGGCGGCGGCGTTCCTTCATGCCCAGGTACCAGGCCAGCAGCAGCACGCCGGCACAGGCGATCACCATCGACGGGATCAGCGGCACGAACACATCGGCCGGATCCACGTGCAGCGCGGTGGCCGCGCGTGCGGTCGGGCCGCCCCACGGGGTCAGGTTCATCACGCCGCCGGCGAGGATGGTCACGCAGGTCATGTTCAGCGCGTTCATGCCCAGGCGCTGGTACAGCGGCAGCATCGCCGAGACGGTGATCATGTAGGTGGTCGAGCCATCGCCGTCGAGCGAGATCAGCATCGCCAGCACGGCGGTGCCGAGCACGATCTTCATCGGATCGCCCTTGACGAAGCGCAGGATGATGCGCACCAGCGGGTCGAACAGGCCCGCATCGATCATTACGCCGAAATAGAGGATGGCGAACATCAGCATCACGCCGGTCGGCGCGATCTTCTTGATGCCTTCCAGCATCATTTCATCGATGTTGGCGCCAAATCCGCCGAGCAGGGCGAAGATGATCGGGATGGTGATCAGGGCGACCAGCGGCGACAGTCGTTTGCTCATGATCAAGTACATGAACGTAATGACCATGCCAAAGCCGAGGATGCTCAGCATCATCTGCGGACTCCTTGCGTACTGCGGTTGAAGAGGGGGGAAGGGGGGAAGGGGGGAGGGAGGGCGTGGCTCAGAAGTCGAACTGCAGGCGGCCGGTGACCGCGCGCGTGCGGTCCAGCGTCACCCCGGCCAGGCGGTCACGGTTGCGGCTTTCGATCACGTCGAGCATGAAGCGCAGGTTGTCGCGCAGGTACCAGTTGCCGCCCAGCGTCCATGCAGCGGTGCTGCCGCGGCGCAGGTCCGGTGCGCCATCGAGGTGCTGCGCGCCCCACATCTGGTCGTAGCGCAGCGCCACTTCGAAGGCACCGGCCTTGTGGCGGATGTCCTTGACCCGTGCGAAGCGGCCGGTCTTGCGGTCGTAGGCCTTGCTTTCGCCGGTGACGAACCAGCTGAGCATGCCGTAGGCGGCCATCACGTCGCCGCGCTGGGCGCCGTCATCGAAGGTGGCGCCGCTGAACTCGCCCTGCCAGGACAGCGGGCCGCGCACCTGCGCGTATTCCAGCGACCACTTGTTGACGTCGGTATCGCGGCCGGCGGAGAAGTCGACCAGGGTCAGGCGGCTCTCGTCGGACAGGTGTCCGGCCGGGCGCGGGCGGATCTTCAGGCCCGGGGTGCCGTTGCTGCCGGGGTTGTCGTAGGCCTCATGGGCCAGCGACAGGCCCAGGTGCAGCACGTCGCCGTCGCTGGGCGAGGGTGCCCAGGTGACGCGGCCACCGGCGGCGCGGCCCTTCACCTGCCAGGCATCGATGCTTTCCAAGCTGTAGAGGCTGGCCGCCCAGGTGAAATCACCCGGATTGGCCTGCCAGGACGCGCCCAGGCGGTACAGCGGCGCCAGCGTGGTGCCGGCGTTGCCGCGCTCCAGGAAGCTGCCGTAGTTGGAGCTGGTGCGGTCATCCAGCGAGAA
>DOKO01000459.1 GCA_003510825.1 Stenotrophomonas sp. | reverse complement strand
GCGCTCCACGCCCTTGGCCACGCCCACCAGCAGCACGCCTTCCACGCCCAGGTCGGCCAGGGCGGCCTGGGCCTGGGCCAGCTGGCCGGCGCCACCATCGATCAGCAGCACGTCGGGCAGCACGCCCTGCTCTTCCACGGCGCGGCGGAACCGGCGGTCGATGGCCTGGTGCATGGCCGCGTAGTCATCGCCGGGCTCGATGCCGCTGATGTTGAAGCGGCGGTACTGCGCGCGCACCGGGCCGGCGGCATCGAACACCACGCACGACGCCACGGTGGCCTCGCCCATGGTGTGGCTGATGTCGAAGCATTCGACCCGCTTGACCGGTTCGGCCAGGCCCAGCATTTCGCGCAGGGCTTCGCTGCGCGCGTGCTGCGCGTTGCGGCTGTTGAGTTCGGTGGCCAGGGTCAGCTGGGCGTTGCGGCTGGCCAGCTCCAGGTAGCCGGCGCGCTCGCCACGTACGTTCCACTTCAGCTGCACCTTGCGCTCGGCCGAGGCCGAAAGCGCGGCCACCAGCAGGTCGGCATCGGGAATCTGCCGGTCCAGCAGGATCTCGCGCGGCGGCTCGAATTCGATGTAGTACTGCGACACGAACGCGGCCAGCACCTCTTCCGGGCTGTCCTCGCCATTGGTGCGCGGGAAAAACGGGCGGGTGCCGAGGTTGCGTCCATCGCGGAAGGCCAGCAGCAGCACGCAGGCCTGCGTGCCGTGCATGGCCACGGCCAGCACGTCCAGGTCGGCGGCGCGGCCATCCACGTACTGGCGGGTCTGCATGCTGCGCAGCGAAGCGATGAGATCGCGCAGGCGCGCGGCCTTTTCGAACTCCAGGGCCTCGCTGGCACCCTGCATCTGCTCACCCAGCTCGCGGGTCAGCTCATCGCTCTTGCCTTCCAGGAACAACGTGGCGCGGCGCACCGATTCGGCATACTCCGGCGCCGGCACCAGGTCCACGCAGGGCGCGCTGCAGCGGCCGATCTGATACTGCAGGCACGGCCGCGAACGGTTGCGGAACACGCTGTCCTCGCAGCTGCGCAGCTTGAACAGCTTGTGCATCAGGTTCAGCGTTTCGCGTACCGCGGTGACGCCCGGGTAGGGCCCGAAGTAACGCCCGGGAATGGCGCGCGGGCCACGGTGCAGGGCGATGCGCGGCCAGTCCTCGCGGGTCAGCAGCACGTGCGGGTAGGTCTTGTCGTCGCGCAGGGACACGTTGTAGCGCGGCGACAGGGATTTGATCAGCTGGTTTTCCAGCAGCAGCGCTTCGCCTTCCGAGCGCGTGACCGTCACGTCCATGCGCGCGATCTGCGAAAGCATCGACATGATGCGCGCGTTCTTCGGGCTGCCGTTGAAGTAGCTGCCGACGCGGTTGCGCAGCGCGCGCGCCTTGCCCACGTACAGCAGCGTGTCGTCGGCCGCGTACATGCGGTAGACGCCGGGTGCGGTGCTCAACTGGGCCGCGAAGGCCTTGCCGTCGAAGGCCGGGGCGGTGACGTCGGTCATTCGCTGATCGGCACTTCGCTGAGCACGCCGCTGTCGGGGTCGAAACGCAGCACTGCGTGCGCGTCGGTCTCGGCGATCCACACCGCACCGGCACCCACGGCCAGGCCGGCCGGGCCATGCAGGCGGCGCGGCAGTGGCTGGGTGACCAGGTCACCGCCGCCCAGGCGCAGGGTGCGCAGGCGGCCGTTGCCGGTGTCGGCAATCCACAGCACGGGTGCGTCCGGACTCAATGCAATGGCCTGCGGATACTGCAGGCTGGCCTGCCCGCGCGGGCCATCGTCGGCGCCGAAGCGCCAGGCGCCCTGCCCGACCAGGGTCTGCACGAGGTCACCGCGCAGCTGCACCGCACGGATGGACGAGCCCAGCGCATCGGCCACGTACAGTACCTGCTGCACCACTGCCAGGCCGGTGGGCTGGGCAAAGGCAGCCATGTGGCCACTGCCGTCGCGCTCGTCGATGGCACCGCTGCCGGCGCGCCACTGCAGGCTGCGCAGGCCGAGGTGGAAGCTCCACAGGCGGTTGTCGCCGGCCATGGCGATATGCAGCTGGTTGTCAGCGATCGCCAGGCCGACCGGGTTGTCCAATGCCACCTGCCGCGCCTGCGCCACCGGCCCTTCGACCGGCGTGCCGGGGCGACCGTTGCCGCACAGCGTGTCGACCTGGCCGGTCGCCAGGTTGATGCGGCGCACCGCATGGTTGCCGGTGTCGGCCACGTACAGCGACTCGCGCTCGAGCACCAGCCCCTGCGGGCGGTGGAACGCGGCTTCGGCCAGGTTGCCATCCATGAAATCAGCGGTACCCAGCCCGAACTGGCGCAGCACGCGCCCGCCGTGGCTGCACTCGAGGATGCGATGGCGCCCACTGTCGGCGATGTACAGGCGGTCCCGGTTGACCGCCAGGCCGGCCGGGAAACGCAGCGGATGCGGCAGTTCGGGATGCAGCTCGCTGCCCCCGCGCGACGGCGCCAGCGGCGCGCCTTCGCAGAGATCGTTCAAGGCGCGTTCCAGCTCGCCGGGTGCGCCCAGCCCGACCAGGCGCTGCTGTTCGCGCCCCTGCGCGTCGAGCAGGATGACGGTAGGCCAGGCCGTGACGCCGAAGCGGCGCCAGCCGTCCCAGTCCGCGTCGAGCAGCGCCGGCATCGACAGCCCCTGCCTGCGCAGCAGCTTCAGCGCAGCGCCGGCGTCGCGTTCAAAATCGAAGCGCGGCACATGCAGCACCAACGGCTGCAGGCGGCCCGGGTTGCGTGACAGCCATTGGCCGAACTCGGCCAGCCGCTGCATGCTCCAGGCCGATGCGGCATTGACGAACAGCAGCGCGACCGGCCGGCCGCGAAGTTCGGTCAGGGTGCAGGGGGCGGCGTTGAGCCAGGTGGCAAACTCGGGCAGGTCCTGGACGGGCTGTGCGTTCATGGCCTGATTATGCCGGACTCGGCGTCATGCAACAGTCGTGCCACGGTCCGTTGCGCGGCCTGGTCGACCATCGCCCAGACCTGCTCGAAATGATCCTGGCCGCCGGTATAGGGGTCGGGGATGGCCTGCACGCCCTGCCCGCCTGACCACGGCAGGTACAGCGACAGGCGCTCGCGCTGGGCGGCCGTGGCCAGGCGCGCGGCATCGCGCAGGTTGGCCTCGTCGGCGCAGAGGATCCAGTCGAAGCGCTCGAAGTCGCCCGCCTGCAGCTGGCGCGCACGCAGGCCACCGATATCCACGCCGTGGCGGGCCGCACAGGCAATGGCGCGGCGGTCAGGCGCTTCGCCTACGTGCCAGTCGCCGGTGCCGGCCGAGTCGACCTGCACCCGGTCGGCCAGCGGCGAGGCCTGCAGTCGGGCTCGCAGCGCGCCCTCGGCCATCGGCGAGCGGCAGATGTTGCCCAGGCAGACGACCAGCAGGTTCATCGCGCGGCCATGGACTGCAGCAGGGCTTCGGCACGGGCCAGGTCTTCGGGCGTGTCGATGCCCGGCGGGAAGGCTTCGGGCGAAATCGCCACGCTGATCGGGAAACCGGCTTCCAGCACGCGCAGCTGTTCCAGCGCCTCGACCTGCTCCAGCTGGCCCGGCGGCATCGCCGCGAACTGCTGCAGGAAGCCGGCGCGGTAGCCGTAGATGCCGATATGGCGCAGCCAGCGATGGCCTTCCGGCAAGGCCTCGCGGCTGCGCGCAAAGCCATCGCGGTGCCAGGCGATCGGCGCGCGGCTGAAATACATTGCCTCGTTACGCACATTGCGCACCAGCTTGACCACGTTCGGGTCGAACAGGGTTTCGGCATCCTCCACGGTGGTGGCCAGGGTCGACATCGGCGCATCGCCCTCGACCAGCGCCTGTGCAACGGCACGGATGCCGGCCGCCGGGGCAAACGGTTCATCGCCCTGCAGGTTGACCACCACGGTTTCGTCGGACCAGCCGGCGATGCGCGCGCACTCGGCCAGGCGGTCGGTGCCGGAGGCGTGGCTGACCGCAGTCATGGCCACTTTCACTTCGCCCAGCCCGTCCAGCACATCGGCGATGCGGCTGTCATCGGTGGCCACCCAGACCTCGCGGGCGCCGGCCAGCAGCGCGCGGCGTGCCACGTGCAGCACCAGCGGCTCACCGCCCAGCAGGCGGAGCGGCTTGCCCGGCAGCCGCGAGGCGGCATGGCGGGCCGGAATGGCGACAACGAATTCGGTCATGGGGGCTACTCGGCAGGCGCGATACAACGGGAATGCGGCCGGCGGCGGGCGATTGCAAGCGCCGCGCGGCCGCTCAGTTCGGGCGCAGCTTGTCCAGGCGGTCGGTCAGGGCCACCCAGAAGGCGGCCGGCAGTTCGGCGCGCAGCGGCACCGCGTAATGCCAGTCGTTGCCGAACGCACGGCACTTCACCGCGTCCTTCTCGGTCATCAGCACCGGCAGCTGGCTGCCGAAGGACAGGTCCTGCGGCTGGTAGACCTGGTGGTCGGCGAAGGCATGCGGCACCACGCCGATGCCGCGCGCACGCAGCATGTCGAAGAAGCGCTGCGGGTTGGCGATGCCGGCCACGGCATGCACGCGCTGGCCCGCGAAGTAGGCCAGCGGGCGCGGACGCCCACCCGGCAACGGCTGCGCGCTGTCGATGTGCAGCGCCATCGGCCACTGGCCGAAACCGCAGGCCTGGGCGGCGGTGGCTTCATCGGCCTGGCCGAGATTGACCACGCGGAAATCACATTCGTCGGCACGGCTGACCGGCTCGCGCAACGGCCCGGCGGGAATCATCCGGCCATTGCCGTAGCGGCGCTGCGCGTCGATGACCTCGATCTCGATGTCGCGCTGCAGCCGGTAATGCTGCAGGCCGTCGTCGCAGACGATGACATCGCAGCCGGCCGCGATCAGGGCCTTGCCTGCCGCCACGCGGTCGCTGTCCACGCGCACCGGGACGCCGGTCTTCCACGCGATCAGCACCGGTTCGTCACCGCCCAGCGCGGTGGACGTATCGGCCTCGACCCAGCGCGCCTTGTCCGCTTCTTCGCGGCCATAACCACGGCTGGCCACGCCCGGCTTCCAGCCGGCTGCGCGCAGGCGCTCGACCAGGGCGATGGTCAGCGGCGTCTTGCCGGTGCCACCGGCGGTGATGTTGCCGACCACGATGACCGGCACCGGCAGCGCATGCCGCTTGAACCAGCCCTTGCGGTACAGCCGCCGGCGCAGCGCGGCCACGCCGGCATAGACCGGCGCCAGTAGCCGCATCGCAAATGGAACCGGGCTGCCGTCGTACCAGTACGGCGGGGTCTGGGTACCCTTGCCTGCCATCAGTCCTGCCTTTCGCGGAACTGCATGCTGTGCAGGTGCTGGTACAGGCCACCCATTTCCAGCAGTTCCTTGTGGGTGCCACGCTCGACGATGCGGCCATGGTCCATCACCAGCACCTGGTCGGCGTGCTCGATGGTGGACAGGCGGTGCGCGATCACCAGGGTGGTGCGCTCGGGCATCAGGCGCTGCAGTGCGTCCTGCACCAGGCGTTCGGATTCGTTGTCCAGCGCAGCGGTGGCTTCGTCCAGGATCAGGATGGGCGCGTCGCGCAGGATCGCGCGGGCGATCGCCAGGCGCTGGCGCTGGCCGCCGGACAGCAGCGCGCCGTTTTCGCCCACCGGGGTCTGCAGCTGCTGCGGCATGCGCGCGATGAACTCCCAGGCGTTGGCAGCTTCGGCCGCGGCACGGATCTGTTCATCGGTCGCGTCCATGCCATAGGCGATGTTGGCGGCGATGGTGTCGTCGAACAGCATGACCTTCTGCCCGACGATGGCCACCTGGCGGCGCAGGTCGGCCAGCGGATAGTCATCCAGGGCCACGCCATCGAGGGTGATGAGGCCGCCACTGGGCTCGTAGAAGCGCGGCACCAGGCGGATCAGGCTGGTCTTGCCGCTGCCGGAACGACCGACGATGGCGGTGACCGTGCCGGGCCTGGCGACGAAGCTGATGTCATCCAGGGCGATGCCGCTGTCGGCGCGGTAGCGCAGCATGACGTGCTCGAAGGCCAGTTCGCCGCGGGCGCGCTGCAGCGGCGTACGCCCTGCGTCGCGCTCGACCGGCATGTCGATGATGCCGAACAGGCGCTCGGCGGCGGCCACGCCGCGCGAGATCGAGGTCTGCACGCTGGTCAGGCGGCGCAGCGAGGGAATGATGGCCATCATCGAGGTCATCAGGCCCATGAACTGGCCTGCGTTGAGCTTGCCGGCCAGCGCTTCGCGGGTGGACACCCAGACGATGACCGCCAGCGCCAGCGCGGCCAGGAACTGGACCACGCTGGACGCCGCAGCGCGGGTCACTTCGACCTTCATGTTCAGCGCCAGCATGCGGTTGGCCAGGCGCGAATAGCGGCTGATCTCGTGCTGCTGGGTGCCGTGCACCTTCACTTCCTGCTGCGCGGCCAACGACTGTTCGGCGGTCTGCGCCATGGTGCCCATGCCGTCCTGGATGCCGCGGCTGATGCGCCGGTAGCGCTTGCCCACGTAGGACACGATGGCACCGATCAGCGGCACCACCAGCAGCATGGCCAGGGTCACCTTGACGCTCATCTGCAGCATCACCACCAGCATGGCGATGATGGTCAGGGTGTCGGCCACCACGGTCTTCAGCGCGTCGGCGCTGGCCTGGGTGACCTGCTCGGTATCGAAGTTCAGGCGGCTGACCATCACCGGCGTGGCTTCGGTATCGAAGTGCGAGGACGGCAGGTGCAGGTACTTTTCCAGGATCTGCTCACGCAGGTCGCGGACCACGCTGCGGCCGGTCTTGGCCAGCGTGTAGTCGCTGACCCAGGTGGCCAGGCTGCGCATCAGGAACAGGCCAAGGATGGTCAGCGGCAGGATCACCGCCATGCGCGGCTCGGGGTTGACGAAGCCGCGGTTGACCAGCGGTTCCATCAGCTTGGTGAAGTGGTAGCCGGCCAGGGCCTCGACCACCATCGCGATGACGGCGGCCACCATGAACACCCAGTAGGCCCGGGTATAGCCGAGCAGGCGTTTGTAGATCGGCCACACCGGCGCGTGATTGGAACTCATGGACGCACCTCTGGCGCTGTTGCGATTGCGATACGGCGGAAGCCGAGCTGGCCCAGCGCATCCTGCGCGGTGACCACGGCCTGGTAGGGAGTGCGCGCGTCGGCACGCAGCAGCACGGTCTGCTCGCGGTCGGTACCGGCCACCGCAGCAATGATCTGCTTGACCGACTCGACGTCGGTGCGCAGCACTTCCTGGTCGTTGACGAAGTAACGGCCGTCGGCGTTGATCAGCACGCTGAGCGAACGCGGCGGTTCGTTGGTCTGCTGGTCGCTGGCAGTCGGCAGCTGCACCTGCAGCGTCGAGCGCGCATCGAACGTGGTGGTGACCACGAAGAAG
>DOKO01000096.1 GCA_003510825.1 Stenotrophomonas sp. | reverse complement strand
GGCCATGCCCGGCGGAATGCATCTACGCGCAGACCTGCCGCGGATCCAGTTCCAGGTCGCGACAGACGCGATCATGTACCAGGTGCGCGGCCCGATACCTGAGACCAACGGCGCCCAGCCAGCCCGGAACAGGGGGCGTCAGCGTCTCCCACACGTCAGCCTGCAATCGCCCTTTCAGCGTGGTCAGCAGCAACCGGGCCTCATCCTTCGCACCCGCGAAGTACGCTGCAAACGCAAATGTCTCCATGCAGATGCCGTGATAGCTGTCGCCCTGGCCGGAGGCGATGTCCTGCACACGAGCCTGCAGGGTTTCAGGAACCGCATCAGCCCACTTCAATATCGCGCGGCGCAGCCAGGCCGCCGTTTCCGCATCGCCGAGCTGACGGGAGATCCCTCGCATCGTGTGGTTGTCGTCGTCCCCGGCCACGGTCAGGGCGTCATCCAGCACCGCCCGCGCAGCCACGATGTGCGAGCAGCTGCCCGCAGGCGCATGCTCCACGACCCATTCGGCGAACCGGACATGTTCATCGTATTCCCCGCCCCACCGCGGCTGCGTGCCACGCGCATACTCCCTGATGGCGGTGCAGTGGAAGCCACTGGATGCCAGCACCTGTTCGAGCCATTCGACCCGCTTTCCACCTCCTGCACCGGTCACCACATTGCAGTGGATGAGTCCAGCCAGTGCCATCGCATCCGCCGGGTTCCGTTCCACGATGCAGGCGAACTTCTCATGGGCCTTTGCCATGATCTTCGGATACCGGCGCCGACGCAGGAAGGGAATGGCGCTGGCGTAGGTTTCCCCGCGTACCGCCCAGGCGTCGACAACATCGCCGTACGCGGCAATCAGCGACGGATGGGCAGAAGCGGGGATGGCGTCTGACCACGCCTGCAGCCATCGACGCGCATGGCGGTACGATGCCAGCCGCCACACGAGGCAGTCGTAGGTTTCGGCCGGCAGCGTCGCCAGCCATGCATCAAGCGAGGCAAAGTCTCCCTTCTTCAGCGCAGCCAACGCCCGCGACACATGCGGCTCGATGAAGTGCGGCCGGTGCATCGCACAGGGAATGACCCGAAGGGTCTGCAGAAAGCGTCGCATGATGGATGACCTTGGCCAAAGTCATCCATCGTCTTCTGCCTCAGGCCCCTTGGCCATCGGACAAGTTGTAAAACGTGCC
The DNA here is from genome assembly GCA_003510825.1 of Stenotrophomonas sp. GTDB lineage: Bacteria > Pseudomonadota > Gammaproteobacteria > Xanthomonadales > Xanthomonadaceae > Stenotrophomonas. Next base: position 8,051 of record DOKO01000096.1, on the reverse strand, counting down.
GGGGCAATGCCGGGCATGGCCCGGCGCTGCCGTGTGGCTTACGGGCAGGCCACCGCGCCCTCGGCGTTGGCCGTATTGGCGGTCAGCTTGACCTGGGTGAAGGCCGCCGCGAACGGCGTGTCCGCAGTCACCACGAACGGCGCTTCCACCGCACCCAACGCAACGCCCTGCTTGGCGAAGCACGCCAGCGGCACGGTCACCGTCTGCTTCTGCCCGGGCGACAGCTTGGCCAGCAGCGGGGCGATGTCCACCCCACCCTCGCAGCCGCTGCCGCATTGCATGGTCACCTTCACCGGCGAGGCCGGGCGCTTCACCAGCTGCACGTCGAACTGCAGCGCACCGTTGCTGCGCGCCAGGGCGCCCAGGTTGCGGCGAGAGGTGCTGCGTGCGATCAGCTGCGCCGGGGCCAGCCAGGTCACTTCCTTGGCGTCCTGCTGGGTGTTCACCTGCACGGTGCGCACCTGCACCACCGGCGTGGCGGTCGGCCAGCGCAGCGTGGCGTTGAGGTCGCTGCCCAGCGGCTGGGTCGCACCCGCGGCCGCCACGTGCAGCGCGAACGGCGGCGTATCGGCGCGGTTGAAGATCGGCAGCACGGTCACTTCGCCGCAGCTGTCCGGGTCGGCCTCGTCGAGCCTGGCGACCTTGCCGCCCTTGGCGTAGCTGAGGCCATAACCGAGCGCGAACAGCGACGGTTTCTTCGCATCCGGCTGGTCGATCGGTGCGGGGCACGGCACGCCCGGCCACGGGAAGCTGAGGCGGCCGCGGAAGTCGTGCACGGCCTTGCCACCCTTGCCGGCCACCAGCACGTCGGTCACGCCCTTGCCTTCGGTACCCGGCAGCCAAGCGGCCACGAACGCGCTGGACAGGTTCAGCAGGTCGTTGGTGTACATCGGGCGGCCGGACATATAGACCGTGACCACCGGCTTGCCGGTCGCAGCGGCGGCCTTCAGCGCGGCCAGGTCCTGCGGGTAGGCACGGCTGTGGCTCACGGTATCCGAGGCGAGGATGTCACCGTTGGTTTCCGCATACGGGGTCTCGCCGATCACCGCCAGCACCACGTCGAACGCCTTCGGGTCGATGCCCTGGCCATCGGCGCTGAAACTGACCTTGTCCGCGCCGAGTTCGGCGCGCAGCGCGCCCAGCACCGAATCGGCGTTGGGGAAATCGGCGTTCTTGTTCTCGGTGCCCTGCCAGGTCAGCGACCAGCCACCGGACTGGTCACCGATGTTGTCGGCGCCCTTCCCGACCACCAGCACGCGCGCGTCGCGACGCAGCGGCAGCACCTTGTCGTCGTTCTTCAGCAGCACCAGCGATTCGCGCACCGCACGGCGCGCCAGCTCGCGGTGCTGCACGGCGGTGGCATCACCGGCGTAGCGGCTGTCCGACGGCTTGTGCTCGAACAGGCCAGCGCGCAGCTTCACCCGCAGGATGCGCGTCACCGCATCATCGATGCGCGCCATCGGGATCTCACCCTTCTGCACCTGCGCGGTGGTGTTGTCGATGAAGGCCTTCCAGTCGTCGGGCACCATCACCATGTCGATGCCGGCGTTGATCGCCTGCGCGCAGCTGTCGTTGCGGCAGCCGGGCACCTGGGCGATGCCGTTCCAGTCGGAGACGACGAAGCCGTCGAAGCCCATCTTGTCCTTCAGTGCGTCGGTCAGCAGCGCCTTGCTGCCATGCATCTTGCCGTAGTCGACGCCGGCGGCACGATCATTCCAGCTGTTGAACGAGGCCATCACCGTCTGCGCGCCTTCGGCCAGCGCGCCGTAGTAGCCCTGCGCATGCACATTGATCATCGTCGCCTTGTCGACCAGCGCCTCGCCCTGGTCGCGGCCGCTGTCGGTGGCGCCATCGCCAAGGTAATGCTTGGCGGTGGTGACCACGTTGCCGTCATCCTTGAAAGCGCCCTGCGCGCCCTTGACGTAGGCATGGGCGAAGCTGCGGATCACCGCCGGGTCGGACGAATAGCTTTCGTAGGTGCGGCCCCAGCGCGGGTCGTGTGCGACGGCCAGGGTGGGCGCGAACACCCAGCCGATGCCGGTGGCGCGCACCGAACGCGCGGTGGCCTCGCCGATGCGCTCGATCAGTTCCGGATCACCGGCCGCGCCCAGCCCGATGTTGTGCGGGAACAGGGTGGCGCCCAGCACGTTGTTGTGGCCATGCACGGCATCGGTGCCCCAGATCACCGGCACCGGCGTCTTCGCGTCGGTGGCCAGCGAGGCGGCATGGTAGGCGTCCGCCAGCTTCAGCCAGTCCTGCACGCTGGCGTGCTTGTCCATGCCCGGCCACGAGCCGCCGCCGTTCAGCACCGAACCGATGTAGTAGCGGCGCACCTGCTCTGGGGTGATGGTCTTGATCTCGGCCTGGGTCATCTGCCCGATCTTCTGCGCCAGCGTCATCTGCGAAAGAATCTGCTGCACGCGGCTTTCGATCTGCGCGTCGGTGGTGATCGCGCTGTGCACGCGCGGCCAGTCCTGCAGGCGTTCACCGCTGGCCGGTGCGGCACCGACGGGCGCGGCAAGGGCGGCCAGCAGGCAGCTGGCAAGAAGGGTCTGGGGGGGGCGATTCACTGGGCTCTACCTCCGTGGATGAAGTTCCTGGCGCGCGTGTCTGCGACCGCACGCCGGCATGGGCGCTTGCGCACCGCTCCTGACAGCGCTGTCATATAAGGCGACCCCGCTGCTGTCAATCGTTGTTCGCGGGCCACGTGCCGGCGGTCCCGCAACCACGGGGCCTGGCGCATCATCGACACACCAGCGCAGTGCGTGGGTGCTGCATCGCGGCACGAAATCAGGACGTGCCAGCGCCCCTCATGTCGTGGCAACATCCGCCTGCTTCGGCAACACCGACCGGGCCAGCACGCACTACCATCGCCGCGTGTCCGCCGCCTTCCAGGAGGAACCATCGCACCATGCGCAGTCGAATCGAGGATGTCGCCGCCGTTGCAGGGGTTTCGATCAAGACCGTGTCGCGCGTGCTCAACCATGAGCCGAACGTGCGCGAGCAGACACGCGAACGCGTGCTGGCGGCGGTGGCGCGGCTGGGCTACAAGCCCAACCTGTCGGCGCGCAGCCTGGCCGGGCAGCGCTCGTATGCACTGGCGCTGGTCTACAACAATCCCTCGCGCAACTACCTGATGGAGATCCAGAGCGGCATGCTGGAAGCCTGCCACGCGCAGCACTACAACCTGATCCTGGGCCCGGTCGGCACCGGCCGCCGCACCCTGCCCGACCTGGCCGCGCTGTTCGAGAATTCGCGCCCGGACGGCGTGGTGCTGATCCCGCCGCTGACCGACGACGAGGTGGTGCTGTCGTACCTGGAAGAACAGGACATCCCCTTCGCCTGCATCGCGCCACGCCACCCGGAAGGCCGCATCGGCGTGCGCATGGATGAAACCACCGCCGTGGTCGAACTGATCGGCCACCTCGTCGCGCAGGGCCACCGCCGCATCGGCCACATCAAGGGCCCGCGTGCGCACGGCGCCTGCCAGTGGCGCCACGCCGGTTACCGCCAGGCACTGCGCGAGGCGGGCATCGCCTACGACCCGGAACTGGTGGTCAGCGGCCAGTTCTCGTTCGAGTCCGGCGTGGACGCGGCCAACACCCTGCTTGACCTGGATGACCCGCCGACGGCGATCTTCGCCGCCAACGACGACATGGCCGCCGCGGTGTACCGCGTGGCGGGCGAGCGTAGCCTGCGCGTACCGCGCGACCTGTCGGTGTGCGGCTTCGACGACACGCCGATCGCCGGCCACATCTATCCGGCGCTGACCACGGTGCGCCAGCCGACCGCGCACATGGGCCGGCTGGCGACCGAGCAGCTGATCGAGCACATCCGCGCCGAGACGGCCGGACGCATGATCACCGTCGAGCACGCGGTGCTGGATCGCGAGTCGACCGCCGCACCACGCCGGCGCTGATGCCTCCTGCCGCAGCGGACCGACGCGTCCGTTGCCGGTTCCCACGCATGCGCGTGCACGTGAGCCACGGCGGCTTCGTCGTGCGCGATGACAGGCCGGCACGCGGACACTGAGCTGCATGCGTTGTCCGTCCATCGTTGTTGTCATGTCCAGAACCTGTCCTCCCGGTCATTGATTCAAGCCATCCAGAGGACATGCACAACATCCTCTCGACATTCCAATTGTCCAGCGCTGTCAGTCGCACCGATGCCCTCGCCTCCCGCACGCTGCACCGGCATCCGCGCAGTTTTGTTTTGCACCGCACAACACAATTCCACCGATCCATTGGCAGCGCTGTCATTGCTGGAAAACCGCTGCAAATCCCGCAGACAAAGGGAATTCATCAGCATGAGCGCGTTCATGGCAACGTTTACATGGCATCCCACCCCAGCGCCGATCAGGCGCACTTGATGGCAGTTTGTTGACAACGCTGTCAACCGTCGCTCCAATCCGGCCACATGCAGTAACCCGCGATCGAGACGACGCCGCAACGACACCACCGAATTCCCTGGGGAGGGAGCTTCCATGAAGACGTACAAGGCTGTACCTCGCAAGACGATGCTCACTTCCGCGCTGCTCGCAGCGCTTGCTGCACCGGCCTGGGCGCAGGACGCTCCTGCTGGCGGGACACCCGACCCGGCAACCCTCGATACGGTGCAGGTCACCGGTATCCGCGTCAGCCTGCAGTCGTCGATGAACCTCAAGCGCGACAGCCAGGGCGTGGTCGATGGCATCGTCGCCGAGGACATCGGCAAGTTCCCCGATACCAACCTGGCCGAATCGCTGCAGCGCATCAGCGGCGTGTCGATCGACCGCACTTCCAGCGGCGAAGGCTCGAAGGTGACCGTGCGCGGCATCGGCCCCGACTACAACCTGGTGCTGTTGAACGGCCGCCAGATGCCGGCGTCCAATCTCGGCAACGGCGGTGGTGGCCTCAACGGCTCGCGCTCGTTCGACTTCGCCAACCTCGCTTCCGAATCGATTTCGGCGGTGGAGGTCTACAAGACCAGCCGCGCCGACAATCCTGCCGGCGGCATCGGCGCCACCATCAACATCAAGACGCTGCGCCCGCTGGAGTCGGAGCCGGTGATCAGCCTCGGCCTGAAGGCGGTCAACGATTCGTCCAACGACAACCTGCCGCGCACGCTGCAGGGTTCCAACGTCACCGGCGAACTGTCGGGCATCTTCAGCCAGCGCTATGCCGACGACCGCTTCGGCGTGTCGCTCAGTGCCAGCCATCAGGAGCGCGATTCCGGCTTCAACCAGGCCACCGTGGCCGAGGGCTGGGCCACGTTCTACGGCAACAACACCACTGACTGGCGCGCCCTGCCGCAGCCGGGCCAGGGCTATTCGGACCGCATCACCAACCGGCCGGGCCCGAACGATGTGTATGCGCGGCCGCAGAACACCGCGTACAACGTCAACGGCGTGCAGCGCCAGCGTACCAACGCGCAGGCCACCTTCCAGTGGAAGCCGGCCGACAACATCACCACCACGCTGGACTACACCTATGTCGAGAACAAGGTGCAGCAGCAGCGCAGCGAGCTGTCGGTGTGGTTCAACTACGGCCCGGGCGACAGCATCTGGACCAATGGCCCGGTGTCGGCGCCGATCATCTACAGCGAGGACATGACCAACTCGGACGTGTCGATGGGCGGCGCGCGGCTGGCGACCAAGACCGACATGCACTCGCTCGGCTTCAACGTGGACTGGGAAGTGAACGACGCGCTGGACCTGTCGTTCGACGCGCACAACTCGCAGGCCGAATCGCAGCCGGACAGCCCGTACGGCTCGGCCGGCGTGCTCGGCGTGGCCGCCTTCGTGCGCGGCAAGACTACCGTCGACTACAGCGGTGACCTGCCGATCATCAACATCGCCCTGCCGCCGGGTGGCGTGCAGGCGTCCGATGCGCTGGTCACCGGCTCGGTGTTCCAGAACAGCTACAACAAATCCAAGGTGCAGCAGTACCAGGGCCGCGGCACGTTCCGCTTCGCCGACTACTCGGCCCTGGACTTCGGCGTCGGCCACACCCAGGTGGAAAACCGCTCGGCCTCGGCCATCATGCAGCGCAACACCTGGGGCGGCCTGGGTTCGCCGTCCGACTATGCCGATGACATCTGGTACGCGGACAACATGGCCAAGTACTTCAAGGCCTTCTCCGGGCACAGCGATCCGCGCCTGACCGGTCAGTTCCTGGTGTTCGACTTCGACCGCCTGATCGACCGTGCCGCACAGGTCGGCACGGCCTCCGACCCGGCCTGCCCGACCTGCTACTACGCGCCGACCGAGTACTCCGAAGACATCCGCACCACCGAGAAGACCCGCAGCGCCTACCTGCAGTACCGCACCACCTTCGACTGGTCGATGCCGCTGAACGTGGCGGCCGGCGTCCGCTACGAGCAGACCGAAGTGGAATCCAGCGCGATGGTGCGCGTGCCGACCGGCATCAGCTGGGGCTCGGCCAATGAGCTGAACATCGTCTACGCGCCGGAGAGCAGCTTCATCGGCGGCCGCGGCAAGTACGACTACGTGCTGCCCAACGTCGACCTGAGGCTGGACCTGAGCGACTCGCTGGCACTGCGTGGCAGCTACAGCCGCACGCTGGGCCGCCCGAGCTGGACGCAGATCCAGAGCGGCCAGTCGCTCGCCGACATCGTGCGCACCCAGGGTGGCAGCGGCAGTCGCGGCAACCCCAGCCTGGAGCCGCTGATCTCGGACAACTTCGACCTGTCGCTGGAGTGGTACTACGGTGAAGCCAGCTACGCGTCGGCCGGTTTCTTCCGCAAGAACATCAAGAACTTCATCAGCGACACCGTGGTGCGCGAGAACAGCGGCAACCTGCACACGCCGGTCGGCGGCGCCTACTGGAACGAGGCACTGGCCTCGTGCGGTGGCACCGACATGCCCTGCATCCGCGATTACATCTTCACCAACCATGCCGGCGATCCGGGCGTGAACTTCACCGGCGTCAATTCGGCCGGCCAGCTGACCGGTACCATCGAAGGCCTGCCGACCGATCCGATCGCCGGCTTCGACATCACCGTGCCGGCCAACCAGCACTCGGACCACCTCGATGGCTGGGAAGTGGCGGTGCAGCACCTGTTCGGCGAGTCCGGTTTCGGCCTGGCTGCCAACTACACCAAGGTGAAGTCCGGGCTGACCTTCAACAACCTCAGCCTGGGTGACCAGTACCCGATGATCGGCCTGAGCGACTCGGCCAACCTGGTTGCGTTCTACGACAAGAACTCGTGGCAGATCCGTGCGGCCTACAACTGGCGCGACAAGTTCCTCAACGGCATTGGTGGCCAGGGCCCGAACCCGAACTACACCGCCGCCTACGGCCAGCTCGATCTGAACATCAGCTACGCGGTGAGCGAGCAGCTGAGCCTGAGCCTGGAAGCGATCAACCTGACCGACGAGACCATGCGCACCTACTCGCGCCACACCAACATGCTGCGCTACGCCACCCAGACCGGCCCGCGCTACATGTTCGGCGTGCGTTACAAGTTCTGACCGGCTGCGGTACCGTGGGGCCGGGCATGGTCCTGGCTCCACGGGGCGGGCTCGGCCCCACACCGCTCCGCTCCGGATGACCGCGCATGCTTTCACCGTCCCGCCCCATCGAAGAGATCCACGGCCTGGACCCGGCGCAACTGCACGTGCAGCTGCCGACCTGGACCGCGCCGAAGGTGATCCGTGGGCTGGTGGCGCACTGGCCGCTGGTGATGGCCGCGCGCCGATCCGCCGCCGAGGCGGTGGCCCACCTGGCCAGCTTCGACCATGGGCAGATGCCGGTGACGGCGACCACCGCCGCGCCCGACACGCGGGGCCGGCTGTTCTACAACGAAGACATGAGCGGCTTCAATTTCCGCCGCGAGCAGATTCCGCTGAAGGTGGTGCTGGCCACGCTGCTGAAGTACGCCAGCGATCCCGCGCCGCCGTCCATCTATGTGGCGTCGACCACGCTGGACAGCTTCCTGCCGGGTTTCAGCCAGGCCAATCCGCTGCACCTCGGCGTGGCCGATCCGCTGGCCAGCATCTGGATCGGCAACCGTTCGCGCATCGCCGCCCACCAGGACGTGCCGGACAACCT
>DOKO01000247.1 GCA_003510825.1 Stenotrophomonas sp. | reverse complement strand
TTGGCATGTGATGTGCGTCACACTTTTCAGCACATCGTTGAAGGGATGCTAAGGGGGTTTCATGATTGTCCATCGTCCGCTGGCGCTCTGCGTCGGCCTGGCCTGCGCCGCCTTGGCGTTCGGGGCCCATGCTGCTTCGCCGCCGGCCAGTGCCAGCCGCGCTGACCGGATGGCCGAGATCGGCCACTACCGCGACCAGGCCCGCTGGGTGGATGCGCTGGCCGCGATCGAGCGCTTGCAGCTGCAGGAGCCCAACGACCCGCTGCTGTACAAGCTGCAGGTCCTGACCCTGGGCGACATCGGCAATGCCGACCGCGCCTGGCGCCTGTACCAGGCGCGGCCCGAGCTGTTCGATGCCGACCAGAAGGCGCGCCTGGAGGCGAACTACATCGCCAAGCGGGTGAACTGGAGCCTGGCCTACGGCCAGAGCGAAGACAGCCGCCTGGACGAAGCCGAAGCATCCCTGGCGGAAATGGAGCAGTACGTGCAGCGCGACGGCACGCCGCTGGCGCAGGCGCCGCTGCGCATCCGCATGGACCGCCTGATCCTGCTCAACCGCCTGTCCCGCCATGCCCAGGTGCGCGATGAAGCGCGCGCCCTGCAGCAGGAGGGCCATGCCCTGCCCGACTACGTGCTGCCCGCGGTCGGCGATTCGATGATGGCGACCCAGCACCCGGACGAGGCCATTCCGCTGCTGGAAGCGGCAGTGAAGAACGATCCGTCGCGTTTCCAGTCGCGTTCCGAACTGGCCTACGCCTACCTCGAGACCGAGCAGGCCGAGAAGGCCATCGGCTACCTGCAGACGTGGCAGAAGGACGAGCCGGCATGGCGCTGGGGCGGCGGCAAGAGCCCGTACGCCAACTGGGCGCGCTATGAGGCCGACCTCAACCTGTCGATGATCCGCGCCTACAGCGGAGACCTGTCCACCGCGCAGCGCGAGCTGGAAGCGATGGTCGAGGTCGGACCCGGCAATGGCGGGCTGCAGACCGCGCTGGGCAGCGTCTACCAGATGCGCGGCTGGCCGCGGCGGGCACTCGAACGCCACCAGATGGCCTACACCCTCGACCCGCGCGATGTCTCGCCGCGGATCGGCATGTACGAATCCTACGTGCAGCTGCAGCGCGACGACCTCGCGCGGCCGCTGCATGACGATCTGCTCGAGCGCTACCCCAACCAGCCCTCGGTCCAGCGCATGGACCGCGACTGGCGTGCGCACCGCGGCTGGCAGCTGCAGGCCACGGTGGAAGGCGGCCGCAGTTCCGGCGGCGGCGGCAGCTCGCCGCTGGGCAACGACGACCTGCACTACGGCACTGAAGTGGCCTCGCCCATCCTCGATGACCGCTGGCGCCTGTTCGCCTTCGCCGACCGGCGCTCGGTGACGTTCCAGGACCAGAAGATCAATCCGCTGTGGATCGGCGCCGGTGCGCGCTACCGCTTCGGCCGCGTCGATGCCGAGGCCGCGGTGGTGCGGCCCAATGACAGCATCGGCGACACCGGCCTGCGCGGCGGCTTCGGCTGGCAGTTCAACGACCAGTGGCACGCCGGCGTGACCGCTGCGCGCAACGACCCGGAAGCCTCGATGCAGGCGCGCGTGTCGGGCATCACTGCCGACAGCGTGGCGGTGGCCGTTGACTACACCCGCAACGAGCTCACCCACTGGAGCCTGGGCGGCAGCCAGTTCCGCTACGACGACGGCAACCGCCGCGACACCCTCAACACCGCGATCGAACAGCGCCTGCTGACCCGCCCGCGCGTGATCATCGATGGCCTCGGCAGCCTCTACACCAGCCGCGGCTCGCGCGACGACGTGCCCTACTTCAATCCTTCGCGCGACCGCTCGGTGGAGATCGGCCTGCGCATCGACCAGCAGCTGTGGCGCCACTACGAGCGCCACTTCCGCCACCGCCTGACTGTGTCGCTGGGTGATTACTGGCAGGAAGGCTTCGGCAGCTCGCTCATTCCCACGGTAGCCTACCGCCATGAATGGCAGTTCGGCCAGGGCAGGATCTTCGAGTACGGCGTGAGCTGGTCGCGGCCGGTCTACGACGGCCAACGTGAACGTCACATCGGCTTCGATGCCGCGCTGCGCTGGGGAGAGTGAGATGGAACGGATGCTTCGAAACCTGATGACCGTGCTGCTGCTGGGACTGGTGCTGCTGGCCCTGCCGGCCGCTGCCCAGGAGCGCGACCTGGATTCGGCCGACAACGGCCTGCTGGTGCTGAGCTACCACGACATCCGCGACGATGTGCGTGAGAAGGGCGATGCCGATGCCTACGCGGTCAGCACGCAGAACTTCGCTGCGCACCTGGACTGGCTCAGTGCGCACGGCTACCACCCGATCTCGCTGTCGCAGCTGATCAAGGCCTCGCGCGGCGAAGCCCAGCTGCCGCCGCGGCCGGTGCTGCTGACCTTCGACGATGGCCTGCGCAGCGTCTACAGCCGCGTCTATCCGCTGCTGCGTGCCTACAACTACCCCGCGCTGGTGGCGGTGATCACCGACTACGTCGACATGGCGCCGGGCCGCACCATCGACTACGGCTACCGCCCGTTCGGCCACGATGATTTCCTGACCTGGGACCAGCTGCGGGAGATGCAGTCCAGTGGCCTGATCGAACTGGCAAGCCATACCGACAACCAGCACCACGGCGTGCAGTCCAACCCGCAGGGCAACCAGACCCCGGCGGTGATCACCCGCACCTACGATCCGCAGACCCAGCACTATGAGACCGCGCAGCAGTACGAAAAGCGCCTGCGCGACGATCTCGCGCTGAGCGTCAAGCGCATCCAGAAGGAACTGGGCGTCACCCCGAAGGCGATCGTGTGGCCGTATGCGGCCTACAACAAGCTGAGCAACGACATCGCCGAACAACTGGGCATGCCGGTGTCGTTCGACCTGGAAGGCCGCAGCACGCCGGTCACTTCCGACCTGCACGGCCTGGCCCGCCTGCTGGTGACCAACAACCCGAACGTCAGCTCGCTGGCATTCGAACTGCGCCGCAATGTCAGCCTGGATGGCACGCGTGCGCTGCAGATCGACATGGATGCGGTCTACGACCCGGACCCGGCACAGCTGGCACGCAACCTCGACAAGCTGATCGACCGCGTCAAGAAGGTGGGCCCGACCCACGTCTATCTGCAGGCCTTCGCCGATCCCGACGGCAACAACACGGCCGACGCGCTGTACTTCCCCAACCGCCACATGCCGATGCGCGCGGACCTGTTCAACCGCGTGGCCTGGCAGCTGAAGACCCGTGCCGGGGTGAAGGTCTATGCCTGGCTGCCGGTGCTCGGCTATGAGCTGCCGGATGCAGCGCAGCGCACCGCGCTGGGCATCGCCAGCCCGGAACGCGACGGCATGTACCGGCTGGACTTCACCAAGCCGCAGGCGCGGCAGATCATCAAGGACATCTACGAAGACCTGGCGATCAATTCGTACTTCGAAGGCCTGCTGTTCCATGACGACGCCTATGTGCGCGACACCGAGCTGGCACAGCTGCCGCAGGAAGGCGCCGATGGCGGCCGCACCCAGGCGCTGATCGACTTCACCCTGGAGCTGCGCGACACTGCCCAGCGCTGGCGGCCGAAGCTGGGCACCGTGCGCAACCTGTACGCGCAGCCGGTGCTGGAGCCGCAGAGCGCCAGCTGGTTCGCCCAGCGCCTGGACCTGTTCAACCAGGCCTATGACCGCACCGCGCTGATGGCGATGCCGTGGATGGAAGGCAGCAAGCACCCCGAGCGCTGGCTGGACCGCCTGGTCACGGCGGTACGCGCGCACGACCCAGACCTGAAGCACACGATGTTCGAGCTGCAGACCGTGGACTGGCGCACGCAGACGCCGATCAGCGGCCAGCGCCTGCGCGCGCAGGTCCGCCGGCTGCAGGCACAGGGCGTGCGTCATTTCGCGTGGTACCCGGACGATTTCATCGCCGACAAGCCGTCGACCACGGACGCGCGCGCCGCGATGTCCGCGCGCAACTTCCCGTACCCGGAGAAGTGACATGGACATGAGCCCCTGGCTGTATGCCCTGTTCCAGTTCGCCTTCTTCTACCCGATGGTGATGGCGTTCTTCTGGATGTCAGGCGGCCTGTACTACTTCTTCCGCCGCGAGCGGAAGTCGCGACCGCGCAACGATCCGCCGCCGATGGACAGCTACCCGTTCGCCACGCTGCTGATTCCCTGCCACAACGAATCGGACAACCTGGACGACACCATCGGCGCGGCGCTGGCACAGCGCTATCCGGATTTCGAAGTGATCGCCATCAACGATGGCAGCAGCGACGATACCGGTGCCCGCCTGGACGCGCTGGCCGCCCTGCACCCGCGCCTGCGCGTGGTGCACCTGGACCGCAACCTGGGCAAGGCCAATGCGCTGCGCATGGGCGCCCTCGCCTCGCGCTCGGAGTACCTGGTGTGCATCGACGGCGACGCGATGCTGGAAGAGTTCGCCATGCACTGGATGGTCTGGCACCTGACCAGCGGCCCGCGCGTCGGCGCGGTGACCGGCAACCCGCGCATCCGCAACCGCTCCACCCTGCTCGGCCGCCTGCAGGTGGCCGAGTTCTCCTCGATCATCGGCATGATCAAGCGCGCGCAGCGCGTGTACGGGCGCATCTTCACCGTGTCCGGGGTGATCGCCGCGTTCCGCCGCACGGCCCTGCACCGCATCGGCTACTGGGCCGACGACATGGTGACCGAGGACATCGACATCAGCTGGCGCCTGCAGCTGGACCACTGGGACATCCGCTACGAACCCAATGCGCTGTGCTTCATCCTGATGCCGGAGACGCTGAAGGGACTGTGGCGGCAGCGCCTGCGCTGGGCCCAGGGCGGCGTGGAAGTGCTGCTGCGGCACGGCTCGTCGTTGTTCAGCTGGCGCAAGCGACGCATGTGGGGCGTGCTGCTGGAGTACATCCTCAGCGTGTTCTGGGCGTACACCATGCTGCTGATCGTGGTGCTGTGGGCGCTGGGCAAGTTCATGCCGCTGCCGGCCCCGCTGTACATCGAGACGCTGCTGCCGCAGTGGCACGGCGTGATCCTGGCCCTGGTCTGCCTGCTGCAGTTCGCCAGCAGCCTGATCATCGACCGTCGTTACGAAACCCACATTGGACGCAACTACTTCTGGGTCATCTGGTACCCGATGGCGTACTGGTTGATCAGCCTGTTCACCACCCTGGTGGCGCTGCCGAAGACGCTGTTCAAGCGTCGCGGCAAGCGTGCCACCTGGGTCAGCCCTGACCGGGGGATCCGATGAACGCCGTACGTGGCACGAGCGAAAAGAAGTCGTCCAACCGCTTTGATTCGCGGTTGATCCAGAAGTCGCGCCAGCAGCCGCGCCTGCAGCGCACGGCCTGGGGCTTCGTGACCCTGGCATTCTGGGGTTTCTACTTCTACCTGTGGGCACCGCTGGTGACCCTGGTGTCCTGGCTGCTGGGCGGGCACCTGGCCTACGTGCAGCTGTACCAGCACAGCCAGCATGTGGATCCGTTCGTGATGATCGCGCTGCCGGTCATCCTGGTCTGCTGTTCGCTGCTGCTGATCGCCTGGGCGGAGTACAACCGCTACCGGTTTGGCGGCAGGGAACGACGCGCACCGCGCGAGGATTCCAGCCGCGAGGACATCGCCCATGCGCTGGGTGCGACAGATGCGCTGGCCGAGCAGCTGATGAATGCGAAGGCGGTGACGCTGCACATGGATGACAACGCACGGCCGGTGGGGATGACGCGGCAGCCGCTGTTGTAAGGGGTGGGTGTTTTTTCGGCAGGGCTTGCAGCCCTGCACCTGCCGAAGCTAGAGCCAGAGCAACGTCAAAAGCCTGCATTCCGTGGGATGGCGGGGCACTGTGGGTTTGCGGGGACGCCGTAAACCC
>DOKO01000456.1 GCA_003510825.1 Stenotrophomonas sp. | reverse complement strand
CGGTCATCCACGCATGGCGTGGATCTACCGGGCGCGGGCGAGCGTGGATCTACGCCATCGTCGGCCTTCGTGCGGGCATCCCCGCCGCCATGGCGTTCAGCGGGCCTTGATCCTCCGCCACCCGTACGGCCGCAAGCGCTTCCACGATTTTCAAACGATTGCTTTAAACACCTGCAATTTCGCCGAACTGGACAGCATCCGCAGGTTCCGCCAGACTGCCGCCCTTTCCCGTTGATCGGATTCCATGGCGAAGCTGCTGGTCCTGCATGGCCCCAACCTCAACCTGCTCGGCACCCGCGAGCCGGAGGTCTATGGGCACACCACGCTGGCCGACATCGACCAGGCGCTGGCCGCCCAGGCCGCTGCGGCCGGGCATGCGCTGGAAAGCCTGCAGTCCAACGCCGAACACGTGCTGGTGGACCGCGTGCAGGCCGCGCGCATCGACGGTACCACGTTCATCCTGATCAACCCGGCCGCCTTCACCCACACCTCGGTCGCCCTTCGCGATGCGCTGGCGGCGGTGGCCGTGCCGTTCATCGAGATCCACCTGTCCAACCCGCACACCCGCGAACCGTTCCGCCAGCACAGCTATTTCAGCGACAAGGCGGTGGGCGTGGTGTGTGGCTTCGGCGCCGACAGCTACCGCTACGCGATGGACGCGGCGCTGGCTCGCGTGCAGGCGGCGGGCGCGTGATGATGCTGCCGCGCGTGCTAGCCAGCCTCGCGCTGTGGGCCAGCCTGTGCGGCGTTGCCCAGGCCGGCGAACGCAGTGCCGAAGGCATCGACTGTGCCCAGGCCACCGGCGGCTACGAGCGCGACATGTGCGATTCCGATCGCCTGGACGATGCCGACCACGAATTGAACGCCGTCTACGCGCAGGCGCGCGACGAACTGAAGGCACAGGCGGCCGACGGCAGCTGCAGCCGCTGCACGGCGGCCGGACAGCAGCTGGTGAAAGCCCAGCGCATCTGGATCACCCTGCGCGATACGGACTGCGAGGCGGTATACGCCTTCAATGCAGACGGCACCTCGCGCAACCCCGCGAAGATGCAATGCCTGATTACCCAGACGCGCGACCGTACACGGCAACTGCGCGCCTTCTACGAACTGCTTTGACCCGAGCGCACTGCGCTTCCCACCCCCCTGACATCTAGAGCAAAGAGGCCACCATGGATCTCCGCAAAATCAAGAAGCTGATCGACCTGCTGGAAGAGTCGAACCTGGCTGAAATCGAAATCAAGGAAGGCGAAGAGTCCGTGCGCCTGTCGCGCGCCCCGGTGGCCGGCTATGCCGCACCGATGCCGGCCCCGGTGTACGCCGCTCCGGCTGCCCCGGCTGCGCAGGCCATGCCGATGCAGTCGCCGACCGAAGCCTCCACCGGCGGCACCGCCAAGCCGGGCCCGGCCCTGCCGGAAGGCCACGTGCTGCGCTCGCCGATGGTCGGCACCTTCTACGCCTCGGCCGCTCCGGACAAGCCGGCCTTCGTCACCGTTGGCCAGCAGGTCAAGGAAGGCGAGACCCTGGCCATCATCGAAGCGATGAAGATGTTCAACCCGATCGAAGCCGACAAGTCCGGCACCATCGTCGCCATCCTGGGCGAGAACGGCCAGCCGGTGGAGTTCGACCAGCCGCTGTTCGTGATCGGCTGAGGGGCACGCCATGCTCGACAAAGTCGTCATTGCCAACCGAGGGGAGATCGCGCTGCGCATCCTGCGCGCGTGCCACACCCTGGGCATCCGCACGGTGGCCGTGCACTCCACGGTCGACCGCAACCTCAAGCACGTGGCCATGGCCGACGAGTCGGTCTGCATCGGCCCGGCACCGTCGCCGCAGAGCTACCTCAACATCCCGGCGCTGATCGCCGCGGCGGAAGTCACCGACGCCCAGGCCATCCACCCGGGCTACGGCTTCCTGTCGGAGAACGCCGACTTCGCCGAGCGCGTGGAGGAGTCCGGCTTCATCTTCATCGGCCCCAAGGCCGACACCATCCGCATGATGGGTGACAAGGTCGAAGCCATCCGCGCCATGAAGTCCGCCGGCGTGCCGTGCGTGCCCGGCTCGGGCGGCCCGCTGGGCGAGGACATCGTCGCCAACACCAAGATCGCCCGTGAGATCGGCTACCCGGTCATCATCAAGGCGGCCGGTGGCGGCGGTGGCCGCGGCATGCGCGTGGTGCACGCCGAAGCCTCGCTGAAGACCTCGATCGAAACCACCAAGAGCGAGGCCAAGGCCGCGTTCGGCAATGGCGAGGTCTACATGGAGAAGTTCCTGGAGAACCCGCGCCACGTGGAGATCCAGGTGCTGGCCGACGGCCAGGGCAACGCCATCCACCTGGGTGAGCGCGACTGCTCGATGCAGCGCCGCCACCAGAAGGTGGTGGAAGAAGCACCGGCACCGGGCATCAGCGCCGAACAGCGCGAAGAGATCGGCAAGGTCTGCACCGAGGCCTGCGTGCGCATCGGCTACCGCGGCGCCGGCACCTTCGAGTTCCTGTACGAAGACGGCCGCTTCTACTTCATCGAAATGAACACCCGCATCCAGGTGGAACATCCGGTCACCGAAATGGTCACCGGCATCGACCTGGTGGCCGAGCAGCTGAAGATCGCCGCCGGCCAGAAGCTGTCGATCAAGCAGAGCGACGTGGTGCTCAGCGGCCATGCCATCGAGTGCCGCATCAACGCCGAAGATGCTGAAACCTTCGTGCCGAGCCCGGGCACCATCACCGGCTTCCATCCGCCGGGCGGCCCCGGCGTGCGCGTGGACACCCACATCTACAGTGGCTACCGCGTGCCGTCGAACTACGACTCGATGATCGGCAAGCTGATCGTGCACGGCCCGGACCGCGAGACCGCCATCGCCCGCATGCGGGTGGCGCTGAGCGAGATGGTGGTGGACGGCATCAAGACCAACGTCGCCCTGCAGCAGCGCATCATGCGTGACAAGGGCTTCCAGGCCGGTGGGCAGAACATCCACTACCTGGAAAAGCGTCTGGCCGAGCGCAAGAACAAGCCGATCGCGTTGACCTGATCGGCGGCAGATGCTGGACACGAAAAGGGCGGGGATTTCCCCGCCCTTTTTTGTTGCCTTTTCGGTAGCGCCGGGTCATACCCGGCGGACCTGCAATGTGGCATCGGCACGCAACACCGCCGGGCATGGCCCGGCGCTACCGGGCACGCGTCAGCGCTTGTCAGCGACTTCGGCCGGAATCTGCGTCTCGGCCAGCGGGCGCACGCCGTTGGGCGAGGTCGGGTCGACGATCACCATGGTTTCGGTGGAGCCATCGGGCCAGACCACCTGGAAGGTGCTGCCGGCCGGCAGCGAGGCAAACGGCGCGCCACTCTGCGCGCGGTACACCGCGGCCACCTGGCTGGCACCGGCGCGGCGCACGTCTTCCTGCGCCTTCACCGAGGTCAGCTCAACCTTGGAAAGGTGCCGGTAGCGATCCTCGTAGGTGTCGATCATCAGCAGGCCAACCGCGCCGGCCGAATACGCGACAAACAACGCCACCCAGAACCAGAACTTGGCCCCGTGCAGGAGTCGACGGTAATTCATTGCCCGTTCCTCTTTCCAATCAATTGCTTGATCCATTCGTTCATCTTCCCCGCACCTTGCCGCGATACCGCAGCGTCATACACGAAATCCTGGAAATCCTGCGTCCCATCCTGCGAACAGATCCCTCCGTTCGCGCAGTAACTGTTCATCAGCACACTGTCGGCGCCACACGGTAGACCGAGTTGGCAGGCCGCCACCCGCCACGCCATCTCACTGAGCTGCTCGCCGGCCACCATGTTGGCCAGGGCCTTGTCGCCAGCAGCGCGCACGCCCATGCCCGGCGCCAGGGCCATGTAGGCCTCCGGGTCGCGCGAGGTACGCACGCGCTCCACCAGGTCGCGGCGGTACTGGTCATTGCTGTGCAGCGGCTCACCCTCGGCGAACAGCGCGGCTTCGGCGGCCAGGTTGCCCTGCAGGGCCGCACGACGGCGTTCGTTGAACACCAGCGAAGGGCCCAGCTTGTCGCCCGGCACGAAACCACCGCAGCGCTGCGCCACGCGCTCGCGCGCCTGCACCATCGCCGGCGCCGCGCTCAGGCCGAGGCCGGCCAGCACGTTGTTGTCCAGGCGGTAGCCACCGGGATCGACCGCGTACTGCGCGCAGTAGTCGTAGACCCGGCTGAGCATCCAGCGCGCTTCATGATTGCCCTGCTCGGCCTGCGCCTTCAGGCGCTGCGCGTAGGCGAACAGATCGGTCTCGCCTTCGATGTCGGCGCGGATGTCCAACGGCAGGCCCGAAGGCAGCGCGCTGCTGCGCTCGAAGCCAGCCAGGCGGCGGGCCAGCGCTTCAGGCATCACCGGTTCCAGCGCGTCCTGCACGCTGGCGGCGGACACCGCCAGCGGCGCGCCCACGTCTACCTGCGCCGCGTGGCCATGGCCACTGGCCCGATAACCGGCCACGCCCAGCACGGCCACGGCCGGCAGCACGAGCAACCAGGTTTTCAGGGTCGGGGCGAGAGCCATCGGCGGTCGGTTACGGCACGTCGGGCAGGAAAGCGCCAAGTTTAGCAAGGCCCGGGAGGCCTGTCTGAATCAGCCTCGTTCAGCCCCGGCCAGCATCTCAGGGGATACGGAGACGGCCGGATGGTCTAGCATGGCCCCCTTTCCCGCGATTGCCCCCACCGCCATGCCGTTCCTGGAACTGACCCTGCGCTGCACCGAAGCCACCCAGCCCCGCTATGAGAACGCGCTGGAGGACGTGGGCGCGCTGGCGGTCACCCTGCTCGATGCCGAGGCCGACACCAGCAACGAACAGGCCATCCTCGAGCCGGGCGTGGGCGAGACCCCGCTGTGGGACACCCTGGTGCTGAGCGCGCTGTTCCCGGCCGACAGCAACGCGCTGTTGCTGCTGGCGGCGCTGGAAGCCTTCGACCCGGAGCTGGACTGGACCGGCGGCAGCTTCCGCGCGGTCGAGGACGAAGACTGGGAACGCGCCTGGCTGGACCAGTTCCAGCCGATGGATTTCGGCAGCCGCACCTGGATCGTGCCGTGGAACCATGAACTGCCCGAGGCCGCGCAGGCCGCCGACGCCGCCGTGGTGCGCCTGGACCCGGGCCTGGCCTTCGGCTCGGGCACCCACCCGACCACCGCGCTGTGCCTGCGCTGGCTGGACCAGCTGGCCGTGGATGGCCTGCTGCAGGGCCAGCGCGTGCTCGACTTCGGCTGTGGCTCGGGCATCTTGGCCCTGGCCGCGCTGAAGCTGGGTGCCGGCGAAGCGATCGGCGTGGACAACGATCCGCAGGCGCTGATCGCCACCGCCGACAACGCCGAGCGCAATGGCGAGCAGGCCCGCATGCACGTGTACCTGCCGCAGGACGAACCGGTGGCCACCTACCCGATCGTGGTCGCCAACATCCTCGCCTCGGCACTCGATGCACTGGCCGAACTGCTGGCCGCGCGCGTCGCTGCCGGTGGCCGCATCGCCCTGTCGGGCATCCTGCATGGCCAGGAAGGCGAACTGCTGCAGCGTTACGCGGCATGGTTCGACGACCTGCAGGCCACCCAGGACGGCGACTGGATGCGCATCACCGGCGTACGCCGCGCCTGATCGTGGTTGAATGACCGCTGGATCCGAGCCCGCGCCCTGAACATGTCCGAGCCGAACCCGCCGCGTCGTCCGCTTGCCACCTTCCTGCGTTCCGCGCCGGGAGCCGATGCGCCGCCCGACACCGGGCAGGCGCAGGAACCCGCTGACGACACGACGGATGCCACCGTCGATCAGACGGCGCCGTTCGAACTGCCGGCCGAACCGGTGGTGGACACACCGCCACCGCCGCAGACGCGACAGTCCGATGACACTGTCATCGAACCGTCCTCCCGCATCGACACGCCTGCGTCGGTCGCACCGGCCAGCGATGCACCCAGTTTCCTCGGCGCCCGCCCGCGTGCCCTGCCGACGCCGCGCTGGCACTGGGCACTGGTAGCCGTGCTGGCATTGCTGCTGGTGCTGCAGAGCGTGCTGGCCGATCGCGCGCGACTGGCGGCTGATGCCGCGCACCGCCCGTGGGTCAGTGCGCTGTGCGGTGTCCTGCGCTGCAGCCTGCCCGCGTGGCGCGAACCGACCGCACTGACCATGACCAGCCGCGAGATCCGCCCGCTGCCCGGGCAGGCCGGCGTACTGCAGGTCCAGGCCAGCATCCGCAACGATGCGCGCTGGGCGCAGGCATGGCCCGACCTGCGCCTGTCACTGGCCGATGCCGATGGCCGGGTGATCGGTACCGGTGTGTTCCCGCCCGCGCAGTACCTGGGCGAGAACCCCGGTGCGGCCCTGCTGGAACCGGGGCAGAGCGCACGCATCGCCTTCCGCGTACAGGAACCTGCGGCCTCCACGGTCGCATTCACCTTCGAGTTCCTCTGAGCGGGACGAACGCGTCCAGCCGTGGCAGGTCGGGCACGCTCGCGCTAGACTGGCCGCCACCACCTCGTCCGGCCGCGCGCTCCGCGCGCACGGGCCACCGAATCGGGAACCCCCTTGAACGCTGTCCTTTCTCGTCCTGACAACAGTCGTGGCGCTGCCCGGCCGCCGCTGCGTGAACACGTCGCCCAGTCCGTGCGCCGCTACCTGCGTGACCTCGATGGCTGCGACGCGGACGATGTCTACGAGATCGTGCTGCGCGAGATGGAGATTCCGCTGTTCGTGGAAGTGCTCAACCACTGCGAAGGCAACCAAAGCCGCGCCGCGGCGATGCTGGGCATCCACCGCGCCACCCTGCGCAAGAAGCTGAAGGAATACGGCATCAGCGCGTAGTAGATCCACGCCATGCGTGGATGAAGGCCTGGCGGAATCGCAATCAGGGTCAGAGCCCTTCGCCGTGCGAAGGGATCCGACCCCGGCTTGATCACCCGCCGCCGCCGGCCTTCCAGTAATACCGCACCACATGGAAGAACACCGGCGCGGCGAAACACACCGAATCCAGCCGGTCGAGCATGCCGCCATGGCCCTCGATCATGTGGCCCCAGTCCTTGATGCCGCGGTCGCGCTTGATCGCCGACATCACCAGGCCACCCCAGAACCCCATCAGGTTGATCAGCAGCGACAGGCCGAACGCCTGCAGCGGCGTGAACGGGGTGATCCACCACAGCGCCGCACCCAGCGCGCTGGCACTGAGCACGCCACCGACGAAGCCTTCCACCGTCTTCGACGGCGACAGCTTCGGGGCGATCAGGCGCTTGCCCAGCAGCTTGCCCCAGATGTACTGCAGCACGTCCGAGGACTGCACCACGATCACCAGGAAGGCGAACAGCAGCACGTTGCGCGAGGGATCGTGGCCGGGCACGTGCAGGTTCAGCAGCAGTGGCACGTGCGAGATGCAGAACACACAGATCATCAGCCCCCACTGCACCTTGGCCGTGCGCTCCAGGTAGTGCGTGGTGTCGCCACCGATGGTCGACAGGATCGGCAGGAACAGGAACGCATAGACCGGAATCAGCAGCGTGTACATGCCATACCAGTCGATCCACACCAGGTAGTACTGCCACGGCAGCACGATGTAGAACGCGGCCAGCAGCGCGTAGTAGTCGCCCGAGCGCGTGGGCGCCAGGGTGATGAACTCGCGCAGCGCGAACAGCGAGATGATCGCGAACAGCACGATCACCCCGACGCGGCCGAACAGCAGCGCACCGCCGACGACAATCGCCATCACCCACCACGCGCGGATGCGCGAGACGAGGTTGGCGATGACCGCGCTGGGGTTCTCGCGCTGGCGCCAGCGCAGCGTCTCCGATACCAGCGTGGCCAGCACCAGCACCGCGCCGACACCGGCAAACAGCAGGCCGGTCTGCTGGCCCACGCTCTGCGTGGCCAGGTCGCCGGATACATCCAGCAGGAAGCTCATGCGCGGCCTCCGTTCGGTGCCAGGTCGAGCAGCGCCTGGCGGCTGCGCGCGAGAAACGCGGCCTTGTCCTCATCGGCCTGCAGCCGCAGCGGCGTGCCGAAGGTCGCCGTGCACAGCAGCGGCAGTGGCAGGAAACGCCCCTTGGGCATCACCCGCTTCAGGTTGTCGATCCACACCGGTACGAACTCCAGTTCCGGGCGCTGCCGCGCCAGATGATAGATGCCACTCTTGAACGGCAGCAGCGGTTCCTCGCCGATGTTGCGCGTGCCTTCCGGGAACAGGATCAGCGAACATCCCTCATCCACCGCATCGCGCAGCCCCTGCAGCGGATCCTGCTGGCGCCGCGCGGCGTCGCGCTCGACCAGCACGCCGTTGAACACCGCATCGATCAGGTAGCGGCGCAGTGCATCGCCCTGCCAGTATTCGGCGGCGGCGACGGGCCGCACCTGGCGACGCAGCGCCGGCGGCATCGACGACCAGATCAGCACGAAATCGCCATGGCTTGCGTGGTTGCCGTAGTACACGCGGTGTTCGCTGGACGGCGCACAGCCGATCCACAGCGCGCGCGCACCGGTCACCACATGGATCGCGCCACTGCAGGCACGGGCGATCAGTTCAGCAAACATCGATACCTCCGCTCAGGTCTGCGGCCACAGCACGGCCAGCAGCAGCACCGAAAACTGCAGCAGCGTGGCCACGTACTGGCGCACCAGCAGGCGGCGCATGCCGATCCAGCGCACGTCCCAGCCGCGCACGGGCGCCTGCGCATCGCGGCGGCGCATGCCGGCGGTGTGCAGGGCCGCGTCCACCCGCTCGGCCGCGGCATCGCCCTGCAGGTCTTCCCGCAGCAGCATCTGCAGCAAACTGGCATCCAGCTGCACCCGAACCGCGTAGTACGCCTGCACCACACCCACCGCCACGCTCAGCAACAGCAGGCCGGCGGCGAACATCGCCAGACCGGGCTCGATGCCCAGCAGCAACAGCGCCACCAGCAGCAGGCCCAGTGACAGCGCGGCAGGCAACCTGCCCTGGCGCAGCAGCAGGTGCATCATCGGCAGATCGGCAGTGGTGCTCATGCAGTGCGCTCCCGTGCGGCGGCGGCCGCGATGGCCTGTAGATGAACGTCATGCAGGACGATGGACGGCCGTGCGGCACGCACCCGCGCCACCGCCTCGGCGGCGCTGCATACCCGGCCGGTACGCAGCAGCCAGGTGGCCACGCTGGCCGCACTGCGCGAATAGCCCAGCGCGCAGCACACCAGCAGCGGCCCCTGCGCACGCAGGGCTTCGATGGCATCGGCGGCCTCGGCCAGCTGCGCCGGTGCGGGCACCACCAGGTCCAGCATCGGCACGCTGGCATAGGCTGCGCCCGGCGCGTGGCAGGACAGCTCGGCGCAGGTGTCGACCACGCCGCGCAACGGCGCTGGCAGCGCGGCACAGGGAATGCGGCCCAGCCAAACGCCACCGGCCACTTCCACCGGCTGCGGCGCAGTGCGCGTCCACAACCGCGAATTGATCCAGGCCGCGGCCAGGTACGGTGCCAGCAGCCAGCGCGCGGCCATGGTCAGTCGCCCATCGGCGCGCTTCTGGAACACCGCCGTGCCCAGCCCGGCATAGGCCAGCGCCACCAGCAGCAACGACACCACCGGCCACAGCAGCCACAGCGCCGCGCCCCCCAGCATCACCACCGGCACCAGCAGCACTGCCGCGCCCAGCAGATAGAACGAGGCCAGGCGCCAGCGCTTTGGATCGCGCGCCGTGCGCCACGCCCGCAGCGGCGGCGTGCCCTGCTCCGGCCACAGCCACACGCACAGCCAGCCGGCCAGCAGGCCAGTGGGCACATCGATGAAGTGGTGCTGGAAGGTGGTCAGCACCGAAACGCCGATCAGCAGCGCCCACCCATGCAGCAGCCAGCGCCACGCGCCCTGCAGGTACTGCGCGTACTTCACCCACAGCACGATCAGCAGCACGATGTGCAGCGACGGCGCCTGGTTGAACGGCTTGTCGAAACCCAGCAGCACATCGAACAGCCAGCCGAACACACCGCCGATCTCCGGCCGTTCAAAGCTGAAGCGCAGCGGCCACAGGAGGAAGCAGGCCACCGCGATCAGCTGCGCGCTGAACAGCCGCAGCGCATGCCGGTCCAGCTCGAGGCGCTGCCGGCACAGGAAGAACGAGATCGCGTAGAACAGGTCGATCGACCAGTAAGGCACGATCGTCCACGGCACGAACGGAATATGCGACTCCCAGGCGAACGCCATCACCGGCAGCACGGCGTGGCGCCCGGCCATCCAGTTGGCGAAGCCATAGCTGGCGAAGAAGAACGGACCCAGCAGCACCAGCCACAGCAGGGCGCGCCGCCAGGGGCGCCCTGCCGCGGCCAGCGGGGTGGCAGCCAGCGTCGCCATCACGCGGTCCGGCGCGCCAGCGACACGGTGAAGATGCCGAACTCGTCGATGCGCTGGGCCACCTTCTCGAAGCCGGCCAGGCGCACCAGCTCATCCATTTCCTGCTGGGTACGACGGCGCATCACCCACGCCGCACCACCGCGGTGGCTGGTCAGCGCGCGGGCGATGAATTCCAGCTGCGGGTGCCAGGGCTGGCCGGTATAGGCCAGGTAGCCGCCCACCGGCACGGTCGCGGCGATGCCCTGCAGCGAACGCAGCACCGCATCGTTGTCGGGGAACAGTTCGTACAGGCCCGACACCACCGCCAGCGTCGGCGCCGGGTCGACCTGCGCCAGCTGCACCGGGTCGAACGCATCGCCCTGCTCGAAACGGGCGATGTCGGACGCACCGAGGCGTTCAATCAAGGCCTGGCCCTGGGTCACGTTCAGATCGCTGAAATCACGCAGCACGATGCGCTCGGCGCGCTGTTCGCCCTGGCCCAGTGCTTCCAGCACGTAGCGGCCGTGGCCGGCGGCCACGTCCAGCACGCGCACCGGCGTACCCTGCCCGCGCAGGCGCTGGGCGGCGTCGCGCAGCAGTTCCTGCAGGTGCTGGCCACGGATGCGGATGCCGCGCCAGCCGATCGCATCGAGATAGTTGCGGTCGACCATGCGGCCCAGCGGGCCCTTGCCGCGCGCTTCGTCGCGGTAGATGTAGTCCAGCGTGCTGCCCGAATCGAAACCGGTCTGCAGGCCCAGCGCGATGCCTTCAGAGAGCGTGCCGCCGACGCGCAGGCCGCCACGCACCACGCGCCAGCGCAGGTCGGCCAGGCTGTTGCGCTCCGGCGGCCAGGCCAGGATTTCCGATTCTTCGAAGGTCGGGCCGTGGCGGTGCGCATCGCGCCGCGACAGTTCGCGCAGCGGCTCGGCGAAGCGTGCCTGGATGAAGTTGCGGATGCGCACCAGCGCCGGTGCGCGGTCACGCTCGCCCAGGGTGTCGTGGAAGAAGCCCGGCAGGTGCACGCGCTCCTTGATCGGGCTGGACAGGCGCTCGTAGAAGCGGTCCTGCGGGCCACGGTGCACCACGAAATCCGAACCGGATACCAGCAGCTGCACCGGCACGCTGATCGCCTGCGCATCTGCCACGATGCGGTCGGCAGCCTCGTACAGGCCCAGCAGCACGCGCACCGAGATCGGCCGGGTGATCAGCGGATCGGTGCGGTAGCTTTCCACCCGCGTCGGATCGTGGGTCAGCCACTGCGGCTTGACGTAGCTGTTGACGAAGAAGTTGCCGCGCAGCTTCTGCATCAGGGTCAGGCCAGCGCGCGCGAACGGCACGTACAGCTTCACCTTGAACGCCGGCGAAGCCATCACCAGTGCGCGCAGGCGCGGTGCGTAGTCGTGCACCCAGGTGGCGGCAACCACGGCGCCCACGCTCTGCGCGATCACCACGATGTCCTCCACCGCGATGCCGTGCTCGGCACCGATGTGGGCGATGAAGCTGTCCAGGTCGCGCACCAGCGCCGGGAAACCCGGCGCATCGCCGCGTGCGCCCGGCGAACGGCCGTTGCCGCGCGCATCCCAGGCGAAGAACGCGGTATCGGGCAGATCCAGCTCATCGACCAGGTGGGTGACCCGGCCGGAATGTTCGTGGCCGCGGTGCAGCAGCACGATGGCCCTGGCCGGCGTGGTGGTCGTGGTGCTCGCCCAGTACCGGTAGAACAGCGGTACCTGGTCGAAGCTGTGGAATTCCCGTTCCTGCGCCTGACGCATGCAATCTCCAGATTGTCTTTTGGTATGTACTTGATTACTGCGGCGGAAGCGCCGCTTCCTGCAGCCCGCGGCGGACGCGGTTGATCATCGTCAGCACGCACAGTGCGGCCATGGCCGCAGCCACGCCAGTGACCGTCATCGCGCCAACCCACCCGAACGCCAGCAGCAGGCCCAGCGCCCCGATCACGAAGGCGCGGTCGCTCTTGCCCATCGGGCCGTCATAGCGGCGGCTGGCACCGACCATCAGCCCCAGTACGCCGGCGTATTCGCTCAGCGCCGCAGTCCAGGCCAGCAGCCACAACGCCTCCGGCCGCACGCCCGGCACGCTGAGCAGGGCCAGGTACAGCGCGGCGTCGGCGATCACATCGCACAACTCGTTCAGGTAGGCGCCCAGCTTCGACTGCTGGCCGAACTCGCGGGCCAGCATGCCGTCCACGGCGTTGAGGGCCATGCGCAGCAGCATCCACAGCGGCAGCAGCAGGTACAGCAGCGGCTGCGTGGGCGCGCAGCACCATACGGCGGCGGCCACCAGCAGCGAGACCACGGCGGCAGCCACGGTCACCGTATTGGCGGTGATGCCGAGGCGGTAGAGCCCGCGCACGGCCGGACGCAAGAGGTCCTGGAAACGTCCTTTCAATGCATAGATCGACACGATCTGAACCCGCTGATCCTTGGCAGTTCCGGCATAGCCTACCCCATGGCGTGTTCAGCCCGGCATGCCGATGCAGGCCGTTTTCCCCTGCCGGGGCCAGCAAAGCACGTCGGCAGCGCCCGCCACCGCCCCCCACGAACTACAATATCGGCCCCGCTCCGCTGCCGATTGCCCTGTCCCCATGACTGCTGATCTGTTGCCCGTCCGTCGGGCCCTCCTTTCCGTTTCCGACAAGACCGGCCTGGTCGAGCTGGCCACCGCGCTGGCCGCCCGCGGCGTCGAGCTGCTGTCCACCGGCGGCACCGCCAAGGCGATCCGCGATGCGGGCCTGGCCGTGAAGGACGTGGCCGACGTCACCGGTTTCCCGGAAATGATGGACGGCCGGGTCAAGACCCTGCACCCGATGGTGCACGGCGGCCTGCTGGGTCGTTCGGGCCTGGATGACGCGGTGATGGCCGAGCACGGCATCGGCGCCATCGACCTGCTGGTGCTGAACCTGTACCCGTTCGAATCGGTCACCGCCAAGGCCGACTGCACCCTGGCCGACGCGGTGGAGAACATCGACATCGGCGGCCCGGCCATGCTGCGCTCGGCGGCCAAGAACTTCGCCCGTGTGGCGGTGGCCACCGACCCGTCGCAGTACGCCGAACTGCTGGCCTCGCTGGACGCCAATGATGGCCAGCTGAGCGCGGGCACCCGCTTCGCCTTCTCGGTGGCCGCGTTCAACCGCGTCGCCCAGTACGACGCGGCCATCAGCAACTACCTGTCGGCGGTCACCGCCACCGATGCCGCCGTGCCGGCGCGTGCCGAGTACCCGGCGCAGATGAATTCCACCTTCGTGAAGGTGATGGACCTGCGCTACGGCGAGAACCCGCACCAGAGCGGCGCGTTCTACCGCGACCTGTACCCGGTGCCGGGCACCCTGGCCACGTTCCAGCAGCTGCAGGGCAAGGAACTGAGCTACAACAACCTGGCCGATGCCGATGCGGCGTGGGAATGCGTGCGTCAGTTCGATGCGCCGGCCTGCGTCATCGTCAAGCACGCCAACCCGTGCGGCGTGGCCGTCGGTGCCGGCAACGGCGATGCCTACGAGCTGGCCTACGCCACCGACCCGACCAGCGCCTTCGGCGGCATCATCGCCTTCAACAAGCCGCTCGATGCGGCCACTGCGAAGGTCATCCTCGACCGCCAGTTCGTCGAAGTGCTGATCGCCCCGGACTACGAGCCGGCCGCGCTGGAATACGCGCAGAAGAAGGCCAACGTGCGCGTGCTGCGCATCCCGCACGGTGATGGCCTGAACAACTTCGACAGCAAGCGCGTGGGCTCGGGCCTGCTGCTGCAGTCGTCGGACAACCGCGGCATGACCCGCGACGAACTGAAGGTGGTCAGCAAGCTGGCGCCGACCGACAAGCAGTTCACCGACCTGCTGTTCGCCTGGAAGGTGGCCAAGTTCGTGAAGTCCAACGCGATTGTGTACGCCAAGGACAACCGCACGATTGGCGTCGGCGCCGGCCAGATGAGCCGCGTCTACTCCGCGCGCATCGCCGGCATCAAGGCGGCCGACGCGAACCTGGTGGTGGAAGGTTCGGTGATGGCCTCCGATGCGTTCTTCCCGTTCCGCGATGGCATCGATGCCGCAGCGGCCGCCGGCATCAAGGCGGTCATCCAGCCGGGCGGTTCGATGCGCGATGCTGAAGTGATCGCCGCCGCCGAC
>DOKO01000457.1 GCA_003510825.1 Stenotrophomonas sp. | reverse complement strand
GGCACTGCCGCCGACGGCTGCAAAGCCAGTGGGCAGGTCGGCGGCCTGCACCTGCGGCGCCATGGCGGAGAGAACGGCGGCGGCCAGCAGCGAGGGCAGCACGCGCCCGCTGCGGGCGACGCGCACGGCGGCGCGTTGCGGGGCGTTGGCGAGTTCGGCGGCGACCTGGACCTGGCCAAGGGCGGCGTTGAAGACAAGGCGGTAGATGCGGTTCATGGTCTGGTCCCTCAGAAGGTCATGCCAAGGCGCGCGTACACGCGCAGGTCGTCACCATCGCTGGCGCGCAGGGTGCTGGTCGGTTTGGCCACGGCCAGCCTCAATTCCAGGTTGCTCAGGTGGCGCAGACGGAAGGTTGCACCGGCCCCGACCGAGGCCAGGTCGGCCGGTGCCTGCACGCCATCCACATCGAACACGCGCGCCTGGTCGGCGAAAACGTCGAACTCCAGCACTTCGCGCCAGGGCACGCCACGGAATGGCGAGCTGCGCTCGGCGAAGCCTGGTGCATCCACGTGATATTCCACGGCGCCGTACCAGCCGCGGTCCCCCAGGCTTTCGCCCTGCGCATAGCCGCGCACGCTGTCGTTGCCGCCGGCCTGGAACTGTTCCAGTGCGGGCAGCGAGTTGCTGCTGTACTGGCCGTTGATCTTGACCAGTACCCGCTGGTTGCGTGGCAGGTACTGCATGCGCAGCAGGCCAAGGCGCGCCACGGTGAAGCGGCTGTCGCGGGTGCTGTTGATCACGTCCAGCGGCGCGGAGCGGTCATCGAGCGAGCGACGCACGCTCAGCTGGGCCAGGTTGATGCCATTGAAGCGGGTATCGGTGTGGCGCAGGCTCATGCCCAGTTCGGCCACGTCGTACTTCTGCTTGGACAGCAGGAAACCCATCAACTCGAAGCGCGAGGTCTCGCGGATGTAGCGTGCCGAGCTGGTCATCTGCAGCGAGGGCGTGTTGATGAACTTCCAGTCGGCACCGGCATAGGTCTGCGCTGCCGGGCCCTTGATCCGGAAGCCGTTGCCCTGGTTCACCTCCAGCTCGCTGCGGTTGGCCCCGGCCAGCACGGACAGGCCCTGCACGGCCTGCACCGGCACGCTGTAGGACAGCGCGCCGCCGCGTGCGGCTTCCGGGTCGAAACCGTAGCTGCCATTGGCGGCGAACATATCTCCCAATCCAAGCGGGCTGTTCCAGGTCAGGCCCACCTGTGCGCGCCCGCGGCCGGTCAGTTCGGTGCCATGGTTGTCCACGCTGGTGCTGATTTCATAGGGTCGGCCGCTCTCGCGCGCGACAAGCACCAGGTCGGTCTCACCGACGTTCTCACCCGCCTGCAGTACCGAAGACACCGACACACCGGGCAGATCGCGTGCATACAGCAGCGCGCTCTCGATGTCGGCCCTGCGCAGCGGCTGCCCGCGCAGGCGCTCGGCGACGTTGCTGAGGGTGTGGCTGCGGTAGCGGTCGTTGCCCTGCACCACCACCTTGCCGATGCGTCCTTCCAGCACGCGTACTTCGATGCGGCCATCGGTGCCGGGCGTCTGCGGTGGCAGGTAGGCCTGGCTGACCAGGAAGCCGGCGGCGCGGTAGGCATCGGTCACGGCATCGGCAGCGCCCTGCAGTTGCGCCATGTCCAGATTGGCGGCCTCCTGGCCGGCCGACACACGGGCAAAGTACTCGTCCAGTACCGTCTGGATGCGCTGCGGGGTGATGCCGCGCTGCGGATGGTCGCCGACCTCGGTGGCGACGAAGCCGCGGACCACCAGTGTCTGCGTCGCGTCGCGCGCGGCGACCTCCGGCAGCGCGGCCGACTGCGCGGCGGTAGTGGGTTCCTGCTGGGCGAATGCCACCAACGGCACTGCGTTCGCCAGCACAAGGGCGAGACGGGAAAGTTTCAACGACACGGGAACGTCCTCCAATGACGGATGGTGCGCGGACGGACCGCTGCCACCGCGCGCCAGCAATGGCGCGAAGAAAGAAAGCGGACACGGCACGGCAGTCCTGGCCACCCGGCAGCCATCAGCCACCGTCCAGGACATGCATCAAGACAAACAACCCCGGCCCGAGCCTGCCAAAGAAATCCGGGATCAATGCACATATTCGGCAAGAATCAGCGGCATCTGCCGTTTTCTGTGACAGCCGTTCGCGCGCCAAGGGCGGCTGGCGGTTGGCCATGGCCGGGGTTGATATGGGATGAGCATGGCGGGCAGGCTGAAGCTGCGGGCACGAAAGTCGGGCAAGTCTGCGCAGACCGTGCTGCTGGAGCCCGACAGAGCGTCCCAGCCGGCGCAGCACGTCCGGCCTGTCATGTCGATGATGGGTTTTCACCGCATTCAACGGTTATCCCCATGACAGGCCCCGCAAGTGGGCCGGGATTGCGCTGCCATGAACCTCGAACCGGCAACCCCATCGCTGGTTGCATCCCTCGCCGCCGACCTGCGCCGCAGCAACGCGCGCGCGCGCATCAGCCGCAACGGCACGGCCGACCCGCGCCTGCTGCGCATCCTTGATTACATCGACGACCACCTGGGTGAGAGCGAACTGGGCGAGCAGATGATCTGCGAGGCCTTCGGGATGTCCCGCTCCACGGTCTACCGGCTGTTCCAGGCCCACGGCGGGGTGGCGCGTTATATCCGCGAGTGCCGGGCCTGGCTGGCGCACCGCCATCTGGCGCGTGATCCCGGCTGCCGTCTCACCTGGTTGCTGTATGAAGTCGGATTCGCGTCAGAGCGCCAGTTCCAGCGCGCGTTCCTGGCGCAGTTCGGCATGTCGCCGGCCGATTGGCGGCTCGCCTGCAGGCAGCGCGCACGGGGGGCGCTGCTGTCCTGAGCGGGCATGTTGCCGCCATCGGCGGAGCGGGAAGGTGGCGCCGGCACGCGTCCTGCGTGCCGGCGCCGGGTCCCCTCCCCGGGAACGCTTGAGCCCGCAGGTATCGATCAGCGGATGACCAGCACCGGCAGGGTGCTGCGCGCCAGCACTTCGGCGGTCTGGCTGCCCAGCAGCACGCGGGTCACGCCACGGCGGCCATGCGAGGTCATCACGATCAGATCGCTGTTGCGCTCGCCGGCCGTCTCGATGATGCCATCGGCGGCGTAGCGGTCCAGCACATGGATGGGATTGGCACGGATGCCCTGCTCGGCGGCCTTGGCCAGCGCCGGCTGCAGCACCTTCTGCGCGCCCTCCTCGCGGTCGGCCTTGTACTCCGGGCTGTTCATGTAGCCCACGCTCCAGCCCATGGCGTCATACATGCCCACCGCCCACGGCTCGGAGACCGTAACGATATCGACCTCGGCATTGAGATCCTTGGCCAGCTCCAGGCCCTTGGCCAGGCCCTTGTCGGACAGCTCGGAGCCGTCGGTGGCGATCAGGATGCGGGTGTACATGGTGGGCCTCCTTGGCGGGGTGCCAGTTGGGAACACCACCATTGCACACCCGATGTGCAGGCCGCGCCTTGAGCAGGATCAATCCGTGCCCCTGGGTAGCGCCGGGCCATGCCCGGCGGCGCGTTCAGGCCTCGACGGTCACCCGCCAGCCGCCGTCATGCGGCTGCCAGTCGAACTCCACTGGCAGGAACTTCTCGATCAGGCGCGCATTGCTGGCCAGGTGGTCGCTGATGACATGGGTGGTGAAGCTGCCCCCGCCAGCCAACGCCATCGGCAGCAGCAGCTGGTCGGACAGGTACTCGCCCACCCAGGCGCCACCGGAGAGATAGGTGCGGACCTGGCCGGCCAGGCGCACGCCGACCCGCTCGGCCGACACGCCACGCTCGCCGTGGCCATCGAACACTTCCACATGGTCGCCATGGCGCACGCGCACCATCGCTACATTGCCCGGGCCCAGCGCCGGCCGCACCGACTGCACGTGCCGCGGGTGCGGATCGATGCCCAGTTCATCGGCCAGCACCTGCAGCTCGCGCAGGCCGATGCTGCTGGACAGGCCCGACATCACCACCTGCGCCTGCATCGACTCCAGTGCCGGGCGCTGTTCCATGCACGGCGCCTGCAACGCGGCACACGGCTGCACCTGCAGTTCGATCACGCCGCCACCGGCCGGGTGGAAGCCATGCTGCAGCAGCTGCATCGAGGCCTGCACACCCATCCGTGCCAGTGACGGCAGGTAGCTGTCGGCGATGAAGTCGGCGCTGGGTGCCAACGGATTGTGGGTGCCGCCTTCCAGGCGCAGGCGCGAC
>DOKO01000110.1 GCA_003510825.1 Stenotrophomonas sp. | reverse complement strand
CCGATCTCGGCGCTGGCTGCCCTCGGTGGCCGCGGCGGCCGGCGTCTGCCTGGCCGTGGGCATCGGCTGGATGGTCTACACCGACGGCAACCCCACCCCGCAGCTCTACGCCAACGCCAGCCACCTGCCACAGGTGCGCACGCTGGCCGATGGCAGCATCGCCACCCTCGATGCCGGCACCACGCTGAGCGCCCGCTTCGGCTGGCGCAAGCGCGAACTGGAACTGGAACGCGGCCGCATGCAGCTGCAGGTGGCCGCCTCCCTGCGCCCGCTGCGGGTGCAGGCCGGCGGCAGCAGCATCCGTGACATCGGCACCACCTTCCAGGTCGAGCGCTTGAACGACGGCCGGGTGGAAGTGGCCCTGCTGGAAGGCGCCGTGGAAGTGACCAGCGGCAGCGCCCAGCACACGCTCGCCCCGGGCCAGCAGCTGCAGGTGTCGCCGTCCGGCCGCATCCAGCCAGGCCCGCAGCTGGCCACCACCGCTGCGGCCGAAGCCTGGCCCGAAGGCCGCCTGGTGTTCGATGCCACGCCGCTGTCCACCGTGGTCGAGCGCATGAACCGCTACGGCAGCACGCCGCTGGTGATTGCCGACCCGGACATCGCCGACCTGGCCGTGAGCGGCAGCTTCCGTGCCGGCGATCCGCATGAACTGCTGTCTGCCCTGGAACTGGGGTGGTCGATCGCTGGCCAGCCGCGCAAGGATGGCGCGCTGGAACTGCGCCGCACTTACTGAGGCGGCGCGGATGCCCAGCCCCGGGGCACTGCGGCAGCGTTTGATGGTCCTGCTGTGGCTTGCCCTGGCCGGTGCCTCGGCCGCCGCAGCATCGCCCGCCGCCACCCCGGTCGAATACCACATCGCCGCCGGCCCGCTGGCGCCGGCGCTGCAGCAGTGGGCGCGGCAGAGCGGCGTTTCGCTGGTGTTCGATGCACGCGAGCTGGCCGACCTGCGCACGCCCGGAACGCAGGGACCGCAGGAACCTGCCGCTGCGCTGAAGGCGCTGGTGGCCGGCCGACCGGTCAACATCCTGCGTACACCGAGCGGTGGCTACGTGCTGCGTCGCCATGCCATGGCGGCAGCAGCGCCTGCGGTGGTTGCGCCGGCCCCGCCGCCGCGACCGCAACGGCCGGCACAGGTGGACCTGGCACCGATCCATGTGACCGGCAGCCGCCTGCCGCGTACCTCCGTGCAGACCACCCTGCCGGTGACGGTGATCGAGCGCGAGGACATCCTGCGCAGCGGCTACGGCACCCTGTTCGATCTGCTGCGCCACCTGCCCGGCATGAACGGCCACCCGCCGCTGAGCACCTCGCGCGGTGGCGATTCGCTGTACCTGCCGGTGGGCGCGGCCGCCACCACCAGCCTGGATGGCATGGGCCCGCGCGCCACGCTGTTCCTGGTCAACGGCCGCCGCCTGCCACGCTACCCGATGGTGTCGCTGGAGGAAGGCGGCCTGACCGACCTCGGCGGCATTCCGCTCAGCTTCGTGGAACGCATCGAACTGGTGCGTGGCGGCGCCTCGGCCATCTATGGCGCCGACGCGATGTCCGGCGTGGTCAACATCATCCTGCGCGACCAGGCCGATGGTCCCGAAGCCACCCTGCAGACCGGCGTCAGCGGCCGCGGCGATGGTGACCAGCACCGCGTGCAGGCCGCCACGGGGGGGGGGCGTGACAACGGCGACCGCTGGTTTGCCGGCCTCGACCTGCACCGCCTGCGCCATGTGGCCGGCGACCGCCGTAGCTGGCATGCCGACAGCGAGCTGTACCCGATCGGCCTGATCCTGGCCAACGGCGATTACTACCCGGCCAGCGAATGCCATGCGCCGCTGCAGAAGGACGAGGATGGCTGCTGGTACGACAGCGTGCGCCCGCGTTCGCTGCAGCCGGCCTCGGACACGGTGGCCGGCTACCTGCGTTACCGCCACGAGCGTGGCGAAGGCCGCTACGCCTATGTGGAAGCGCGCGCCAGCCACAACCGCCAGCGCTTCGAACTGGGCCCCACCGCGGTGGCGCTGGATTTCAACCGCAACGCCCTGCTCAACGTGGTGCTGCAGGAGGGCGGCGAGGTGCAGCCGCGGGTACGCGCCAGCGAAGGCGACCTGACCGTGGGCATCGGCCGCGACCAGCGCGGCCGCAGCTGGGAGGCCGGACTGAGTGCGCAGCGCAGCCAGGTGGACCTGCGTACCGGCGGCGCCGTGCGCAGCGAACGCCTGCTTGAGGCCGCGCTCGCGCTGGACTTCCTGCCCGGTTTTTCCACGCTGCCACCGGGCCTGGCCGACGAACTGTTTCCGACCATCCGCAACCGCGGCCGCACCACCCAGCTGCAGGGCTGGTGGGGCGTGCAGCGCGAACTGATGGACCTGCCCGGCGGCAAGGCACAGCTGGCCACCGGCCTCGACCTGCGCCAGGAACGCTGGACCTCGCTGCCTGATCCACTGCTGGGCAAGGGCGAACTGGCGCTGGGCCTGCCGCTGGAGCAACGGCGGCTGTCGCGGCCGAGCAGTGCGGCCTATGCCGAAGTGGGCCTGCCGCTGGCCTCGACGCTGCGCCTGGACCTGGCCGCGCGGCTGGACCGCGATGATGGCGACAGCGCGTTCTCGCCGCGTGCCGGCCTGCGCTGGAGCCCGAGCCCGCACTGGTCGTTCCTGTTGGCCAGTGGCCGCGGCTTCCGCGCACCCAGCCT
>DOKO01000245.1 GCA_003510825.1 Stenotrophomonas sp. | reverse complement strand
GCACCCGCAGCACCCGACCACGCGCCGTTTCGTAAGCGAATCGGAGCATGTGGACGAGGGCACGCTGCACCGCGATTTCGACGTGGTTGGCGGCCGCATCGTGCGCCTGACCTTCCTCGGCGGCGATACCTACGAACCGCTGCTGGGCAGCGTGGCGCGGCAGACCGGCGTCGACTACAACATCCTGTCCGGCCGCATCGACCGGATCAAGGACACCCCGTATGGCCAGCTGGTGGTCGCCCTGGTGGGCGGTGACCAGTCCGCCGCGCAGGCCGCGTTCGTGGCTGCCGGCGTGCACGTTGAGGAACTGCGTCGATGATCGTCGCTACTGCTGAAGGCTTCTTCCGCCACCTGGATGCGGACAAGTGGGTGGATATCGGCAAGGCCACCATCGAGACGCTGCTGATGATGGCCGGCTCGCTGCCGCTGACCCTGGCCATCGGCCTGCCGATGGGCGTGCTGCTGTACGTGTTCGGCGCGCCGCAGATGAAGCGTCGTCCGTTTGCCTACGGCGTACTGGCGATCGTGGTGAACCTGCTGCGTTCGGTGCCCTTCATCATCCTGATGGTGGTGCTGATTCCGGTGTCGCTGTGGCTGATGGGCCAGTCGATCGGCGTGCTCGGCACGCTGCCGGCGCTGGTGATCGGTGCCGCGCCGTTCTATGCGCGCCTGGTCGAGACCGCGCTGCGCGAAGTGGACCGTGGCGTGGTCGAGGCCGCGCAGTCGATGGGTGCCACCACCTGGCAGCTGGTCACCCGGGTGCTGCTGCCCGAAGCGCGGCCGGGCCTGATTGCCGCCGCCACGGTCACCACCGTTGCCCTGGTCGGCTTCACCGCCATGGGCGGTGCGATCGGTTCCGGCGGCCTGGGCGACCTGGCGCTGCGCGAAGGCTACCAGCGCAACCGCACCGACGTGGCCCTGGTCACCGTGGTGGTGCTGCTGATCCTGGTGCAGCTGCTGCAGATGCTCGGCGACCGCCTGGTCGCGCATTACACCCGCAAGTAATAAGGTGCCGGGCGTCGCCCGGCATCGTTCGGGTAGCGCCGGACCATGCCCGGCGGCGGCATGACGCAATCGATCCATAGGAAACCTGAATCACCGAACCGCGACTGGCAGCACTTCCAGTCGCTTGGTATATTCCGCGTTACGTAATACGTTTTGCGGAATGATCCAGTCCTTCCGTTGCAAGCACACCCGCGCTTTGTTTGAAGGCCACTGCGTGCGCGCTTGGCTGCCGATTCGACGCGCAGCCGAACGCAAGCTGCAGATGCTCGACTCGGCACAGACGCTGGCGTTCCTGCGCAGTCCGCCAGGCAACCGGTTGGAGGCACTGGCTGGCGACCGCAAAGGGCAGCACAGCCTGCGCATCAACGATCAGTGGCGGCTGTGTTTTATCTGGACCGACAGCGGTCCGCAATCCGTGGAAATCGTTGACTACCACTGAGGCATTCGCCATGAAGCCAATCGAAAATCGCCTGCGGGCCATCCATCCCGGCGAGATCCTTCGCGAAGAGTTCCTCTCACCACTTGCCTTGAGCGTGAACGCGTTGGCGAGGGCACTGGATGTTCCGGCCACCCGCCTGCATGCCATCGTCCATGGCGAACGCGCGATCACCGCCGACACCGCTGCCCGGCTGGCACGTCATTTCGGAGGTGATGCCGCATCGTGGTTGGCGCTGCAGGCGACCTATGACCTGAAGACGCTGCCCACGCTTGGCGAGATCGAGCGCCGCGTGCAGCCGCGGGCGGCGTAGGGCACGTCACATCCGCCGGGCGTCGCCCGGCATCGTTCGGGTAGCGCCGGGCCATGCCCGGCGGCGCTTTCTCAGCGCACGTTCGGGACTTCGTAGCCCAGCTTGCCGACCTGGTCGGCGTGCTGCGGCACGCGCTTGAGCTTGTCGGTGTTCACGCCGTACTCGTCGCGCAGGCGCTCGGCCAGCTCCTTGTACAGCGCCTTGTCCATGTCCGGCTGGCGCGAGAAGATCCAGGCCATTTCCCGGCCCGGGTAGCCGATCATCGCCCACGAATAGTCCGGGGCGACTTCCAGCACGCGCGAATGGGTCGGCACGATCCGGTAGAACCAGGTGCGCCAGGCGTGGTTGCCGCTGTCGGCGTCGACGCTGGCACGTGCACGCACTTCCTGCTGCGGCGCACCGAAGCCATCGCGGTAGCGGTAGACGATGCCCACCTTGTTGTCTTCGCGCAGCGTGTACTCGTTGACGCTGGCCACGTGGCCGCGTTCGATGAAGTTCGGCACGCGGCCGATCACGTACCAGGTGCCCATGAAACGCTGCAGATCGATCGGCGCACCATATTCGGAGGCCCCCGATGCGCTGGCGCGCGGCGACGGCGGGTCGCTGGCGGCCAGCGCGGGGCCTCCAAGGGACAGAGCCAGCAACACGGCGCAGAACGGGCGGATCGAGGACATGCGGGAGCGAGCTCCATTGGGTGCCCAAGCATGGTCGACTGTGTGTGCTCGATCCGTCAATGGTGTCGCAGCTCCTGAGAAGGCGGCGCGCCAAGCTGGGCATCATCGAATCGTCGAGAACGCCCATGAACCCTCGCTCTTCCCGTCGCAGCCCTGCTGAACGCGACAGCTTCGCCTCCGACCGCCGCCTGCTGCGCAGCGTGCAGCAGCTGGCCCTGGCCGGGCTCGCGCTGGTGCTGGTGTGGCCGGCGGCACGCGGCAGCAGTGTCTGGCTGGGCTGGCTGCCGCTGTGGCTGGTGGGCATGCCGGTGGCGGCCTGGTGGGCGCTGCTGGGCTGCCCGTTGCCGCTGCGGGCCTGGCTG
>DOKO01000244.1 GCA_003510825.1 Stenotrophomonas sp. | reverse complement strand
GTTCAGCGCCTGGCGGTCGGACGCGGAGTTGGTGGCGCTGCGGGCCTGCACGGCCAGCTCGCGGATACGCTGCAGGTTGTTGCCCACTTCACCCAGCGCGCCTTCGGCGGTCTGGGCCAGCGAGATGCCGTCGTTGGCATTGCGCGCGGCCTGGTTGATGCCACGGATCTGCGTGGTGAAGCGCTCGGAAATGGCCAGGCCGGCGGCATCGTCCTTGGCGCTGTTGATGCGCAGGCCCGAAGACAGGCGCTGGATCGAGGTGGCCAGCGAGCTGCTGCTGGTGGTCAGGTTGCGCTGAGCATTCAGCGACATGGTGTTGGTGTTGATGATCTGTGCCATGGTGCTTCTCCGTGGTTGCTCGGTTCGTTTCGGTGTGGAAAGGCGCGGGACGCGCCGTGCTGGAAGTCAGGTGGAACGGGAATGGGTCAGCCGATCTTGTTGAACAGGGACATCGCCTGCATCTGGCTGAAGATGGTCTGGGCGGCTTGAAGGGCAGCGTTCTCCAGCTTGTATTGGCCGATCGCATCGGCGTAATCGAGATCGCGCATCGTCGAGAGCGTGCTCTTGACGGTGACGGCAGTGGCTTCGCGGGCGCTGGCCGCGGTATCGATGGCGGCCAGCTGCGCACCGCCCTTGGCGCGGGCGTCGATCATCGTTTCCGAGGCCCGGTTGAGGTCGCGGATGCTCGACTGCAGGGTGTTCTGCAATGCCGTGCGCTGGCTTTCAGTGGACGGGTCGGTTTCCAATGCCGCGACCAGGCTGTCCAGGGTGGAGAAGATGTCGCGGGTACCCGCGTCGCTGATGTTGAATTCGTCCCCGGCCGCCGGCGCACCCTCGATGCGCATGCTGACGCCGGCCACGACGATGTCTTCGCCGGGCTTGTGCGTACCGCTGCCGACGATCGCACCGCTGCCGTCCACGACCTCGTAGGCGCCTTCGGCAGTGCCGGTGAAGCGCACGTTGAGCGTGCCGCCGGCCCAGCTGCCGCTGCCATCGCGGCTGATGGAGGTGAGCAGGCCGCTGCCACTGTTGCCGGCGGCGGCACTGGCATCCACGCGGCCATCGCCGGTGGGGATGCGCATGAAGATCTCGCTGCCGGGCAGGGCGTCGGACACCAGCTGGCCGGGTGCAACCTCGACCTGACGCTGGTTCTGGTCGCCGTTGTAGGTGACCGTGCCGCCGGACAGCTTGAACGGCGCATCGGCGTCGTTGCTGCCACCAAACAGGTAGCGGCCGCTGCCATCGCGGGAATTGGCCAGCGAAAGCAGGCTGTCCTGGATGGTCTTCAGTTCGCTGACGATGGCCTTGAGGTCACTGGACTTGGGCACCGGGCTGTTGGCCTGGATGCTCAGTTCCACGGCGCGCGACATCAGCTCATTGACCTGGGCCAGTGCGTTTTCCTGCAGGCCAAGACGGTTCTGCACGCTGTTGGCGTTCTTGCCCAGCTGCTCGAGACCGGCCACGACGCGGTCCAGTCCGACGGCGGTGCCGGCACCGACCGGATCGTCCTTGGCCGAGCTGATCTTGCTGCCCGTGGCGATCTGCTGTTCCAGATGGCTGATCTTGGACTGCTTGGCCAGCATCAGCGATACCGACTGGTTGAACATCATCCCGGTGGAAATGCGGCTGCTCATCGGCGGATTGCTCCCAGGATGGTCTGGAACATGTTGTCGGCGGTGGAGATCAGCTGCGAGGCGGCCTGATAGGCCTGTTGCAGGCGCAGCATGTCGGCGGCTTCTTCGTCCAGGTTCACGCCGGAGATCTCATCGCGCGAGGCCTGCGCCTTGTCCGAGATGACCTGCTGCGCATCGAGTGAATACTCGGCCGAGCGTGCGGCGGCACCGACCTGGGTGGTCAGGCCGCCGAGCGCGCCGTTGAGGGTGACCGTGCCGGCATTGAAGGCCTTGGCATCCTCGACCTTGGCCAGCAGCGCGGCATTGCTGTTGTCCGACGAGCCTGCCGGGGTGGGGGTGATGTTGAACGTGTCGCCGGTCTTGGGCGCACCATCCAGCACGAAGCTCCAGCCGTTGGCGCTGATGGTCTGGCCAGGCGTATAGGTCTGGGGTGCGCCACCATTGATGGTGTAGGTCGTGGCGGAGGTGAACACGATCGCGGCAGGGTCGCGCAGGTTGGCGTTGCCGACGTCGGTGACGGCAACCCCGGTCAGCTTGCCGGTGCCGGTGTTGGCCAGCGCAGCCGCGCCCTTCACTGCAGCGGCGGCGGCGATGCGCGAGGGATCGGTGATGGCGGTTTCCAGGCTGCCGGCGACACCCGCGGTCGGCTGCAGCAGGAACCGGTCATTCTTCGATGGCGTGCCGCCCACTACCAGCTCGACGCCGTTGATCACCAGCGGGTCAGCGGCGCTGCCCGTGCCGGTCAGGGCAATGCTGGCGCCGGTGTCGGCGCGGCTGGCCTGCCACTGGGTGCCGTCGAACTTGAGCACGATGTTCTGCGCGTCCAGCTTGGACAGGTCGCCATAGGTGGCCGTGATGCTGCCGGAGCCGGCGTTGCTGGAGTTGGGCGTGACGCGGGGGGTGCCGATGTTGAAGAAGTCACCGCCCATCTGGCCATACAGGTCCACGCCCTGGCGATGGGCCTGGTTGAAGCTCTCGGCCAGGCCGACCGCCAGCTTGCCCAGCTCAGCCTGGGCCGGCGTCAGCACGGTATCGCGGAATTCGAGCATGCCGCCGATCTTCCCGCCCACGGCCTTCGGGTCCAGGGTGATGGTGCTGCCCTGGGTTTCCAGAGCGAGCTGCAGGCGCTCGGGCTGGTAGGGGTCGGTCACCGTGGTGACCTTGGACGCCGTCGTACCGACCACCAGCGCATTGCCGCCAGCGGTGTAGACGTTCATCACGCCGCCATCCTGCACAACCGCCGTGCCGCCGGTGTAGCCGACCAGCTGGGAAATCAGCTGGTCGCGGCGATCCAGCAGATCCGGCGCGGCGTCGGTGACGTTGCTGCCGATGGCGCCGTTGATCTGTGCGATTTCCTGGGCCAGTCGATTGATCTCGGTGGCACCGGCGATGAGCCCGTTGTTGACCTCGCTGTTGAGGTTGTTCATCTGCGTGTTGAGCTGCCCGAAGCGGCTGGCAAGCGCCTTGCCACCATCCAGCAGGCTCTGCCGGTCAGCCGTGCCTGCGGCATTGGACGACAGGCCGCTGACCGCATCGAAGAAGTTCGACCAGGAGCCGGCAACGTTCGTGGCCGAATCGGAGAACAGGGCGTTGACCCGGTCGGCCATGGTCGACAGCTGCTTCAGACGCGCGAGCTCGCCGCTGCTGTCGAGCAGGCGCGAGATCGCCAGCTGGTCTGCAGCCCGGCGGATGTCGGTGATCCGGGTGCCGCTGCCCACCTCGCCAAATCCATAGTTCTGCGGATCGGCGGTGGCGAAGTCGACCTTCTGCCGGCTGTAGCCGGGCGTATTGATGTTGGCGACGTTATGGCTGGTGGTCGCCAACGCACGCTGGAAGGCGAGCAGGGCACTGGTACCGGTGGAAAGGACGCTGGACATGGGGTTCCTCAACGACGGGTGATACCCAGCGCCGCAGTTGCGGTGCTGGCGAAGGTCTGGCCAAGGCGCGTGCCGGCGTCGGCCACGGCGGCCACGGCGCGCTCGATGGTCGGG
>DOKO01000093.1 GCA_003510825.1 Stenotrophomonas sp. | reverse complement strand
CCCAGGCGCTGCACCGCGACCGAAACGGTCGGGTAGTCCAGGGTCTTCTGCTCGGCCAGTTCGGCCAGCATCGACAGGGTGAAGCGCAGGCTGCTGTCGTCACGACCGATCCAGCTGGCGACCTTGGCTTCAGCGCTGCTGCCCTTGGTGCCCAGCACCTGGCCAGCCAGGTTGCGGTGGTGCGCGGCCAGTTCGTCACGCAGCACGCCACGAGCCACGGCATGCCATCGGCCATTGACCTCCAGCGCGTCGATCTGCTCGAACAGCCACGGCAGCTGCAGGGCATCGCCCAGGCGGAAGTGGATCTTGGACACGTCCACCGGCTTCAGCTTGCGGGTGCGGGCCAGTTCGATGATGTCGAACGCCGGCTCCAGGAAGTGCAGTTCGGCCAGCTGCTGGGCCAGCGCGGACGGCAGGCCCTTTTCCTTCCACTCGGCCACCAGGGCTTCGTAGGTCGGACGCTGCGAATCCGGCAGCACACCCGAAGCAACGCGGATGTCGTTGAACGGACCCTGGTAGCGGTTGACCGCCTCGGTGATGCCCGGCATCGGGCCCGGGCGCGACAGCAGCCAGCGCACGAACGAACGCTGCAGCTTCCAGATCACTTCCAGTGCGTCGATCTGCACCGACTCCGGCAGGGTGCCGTCGAGGGCGTCGATCTGCGCCCACAGCGCGCGGGCATCCAGCGTTTCGCGGCTGATGGTGTACGCCTTGGCGACCTCGGCGATGGTGCGGCCGGTGTCTTCCTGCATGCGCATCAGGAAGGTGGCGCC
The DNA here is from genome assembly GCA_003510825.1 of Stenotrophomonas sp. Lineage (GTDB taxonomy): Bacteria > Pseudomonadota > Gammaproteobacteria > Xanthomonadales > Xanthomonadaceae > Stenotrophomonas. The sequence continues at coordinate 6,199 of DOKO01000093.1, read as the reverse complement.
CATGCGGTTGATGGTCTGGTTGGTCACGGCCGTGGCGATGATCTCGCGCTTCAGGCGGTGACGCTCCATCGCGTCGGCGTACTTCTTCTGCAGCGGGGTCGGGAAGTAGCGCTGCAGTTCCTTGGACAGGTACGGATCTTCCGGGATGTCCGAATCCAGCAGCTGGGCGAACGCCACCAGCTTGGAATAGGACAGCAGCACCGACAGTTCCGGACGGGTCAGGCCCTGGCCGCGTGCCTTGCGCTGCGACAGCTCGGCATCGGACGGCAGGAACTCGATCTGGCGATCGAGCAGGCCCTGCTGCTCCAGGGTGCGGATGAAGTGCTGCTTGGAACCCAGGCGCTTGACCGCCATCCGCTCCATCAGGCTCAGGGCCTGGTTCTGGCGGTAGTTGTCATTGAGCACCAGGTCGGCGACCTCGTCGGTCATCGACGCCAGCAGCTTGTTGCGCTGCTCGACGGTCAGCTTCTTGGCGCGCACCACATCGTTGAGCAGGATCTTGATGTTGACTTCATGGTCGGAGGTGTCCACACCGGCCGAGTTGTCGATGAAGTCGGTGTTGAGCAGCACGCCGGCCTGGGCGGCTTCGATGCGGCCCAGCTGGGTCATGCCCAGGTTGCCGCCCTCGCCCACCACCTTGCAGCGCAGCTCGCCACCGTTCACGCGCAGGGCGTTGTTGGCGCGGTCGCCGACATCGCTGTGCTGCTCGCTGGCAGCCTTGACGTAGGTACCGATGCCGCCGTTCCACAGCAGGTCGACCGGCGCCTTCAGGATCGCGCTCATCAGGTCATTCGGCGACATCGCCTTGACGTTCTCGTCCAGGCCCAGCGCTTCACGCACCTGCGGGGTGATCTCGATCGACTTCAGGGTGCGCGGGAAGATGCCGCCGCCCTTGCTGATCAGCTTGGCATCGTAGTCCGCCCAGCTCGAACGCGGCACGGTGAACATGCGCTCACGCTCGACGAACGAGGTGGCCGCATCCGGGTTCGGGTCCAGGAAGATGTGGCGGTGGTCGAACGCAGCGACCAGGCGGATGTGGCGCGACAGCAGCATGCCGTTGCCGAACACGTCGCCGGACATGTCGCCCACGCCGACCGAGGTGAAGTCCTGGCTCTGGCTGTCACGGCCCAGCGCACGGAAGTGACGCTTGACCGATTCCCACGCACCACGCGCGGTGATGCCCATGCCCTTGTGGTCGTAGCCGACCGAGCCACCGGAAGCGAACGCATCACCCATCCAGAAGCCGTGCGCGATGGCCAGGCCGTTGGCGATGTCGGAGAAGGTCGCGGTGCCCTTGTCGGCGGCCACCACCAGGTACGGATCGTCCATGTCGTGGCGCACGACATCCACCGGCGGCACGATCTTGTTGTTGACGATGTTGTCGGTGATGTCCAGCAGGCCCTGGATGAACAGCTTGTAGCAGGCCACGCCGTTGGCGAACACCGCATCGCGGTCACCGTTCACCGGCGGGGTCTTGGCGAAGAAGCCGCCCTTCGCGCCGACCGGCACGATGACGGTGTTCTTGACCATCTGTGCCTTGACCAGGCCCAGCACCTCGGTGCGGAAGTCTTCGCGACGGTCCGACCAGCGCAGGCCGCCACGGGCCACGGCGCCGAAGCGCAGGTGGGTACCTTCCACGCGCGGGCCGTAGACGAAGATTTCGCGGTACGGGCGCGGCTTCGGCAGGTCCGGCACCAGGGCCGAATCGAACTTGAAGCTGATGACGTGGCCGTGCTGGCCGTTGGCATCGGTCTGGTAGTAGCTGGTACGCAGGGTCGCGTCGATCACGCCCATGAACGAGCGCAGGATGCGGTCCTCGTCCAGGCTGGACACGCGGTCCATCAGCTTCAGCAGCGCTTCGCGCGCGGCCTGCATCTGCGCATCGCGGTCACCCTTGCGGGCGTCGACCACGGTCTTCAGCACCTTCAGGGTGGCGTCGTCGCCAGCGGCCAGCACATCGAAGTGGGCCTTCAGCTGGGCCTGGCCGGCGGCGATGTCGTCCTTGTTCTCGTGGCCGGTCGCCGGGTCGAAGCGGGCTTCGAACAGTTCCACCAGCAGGCGGGCCAGCAGCGGGTAACGCGAGAAGGTGCCTTCCACGTAGGCCTGCGAGAACGGCACGCCGGTCTGCAGCAGGTACTTGCAGTAGCCACGCAGCATGGCGACCTGGCGCCAGTGCAGGCCGGCGGCCAGCACCAGACGGTTGAAGCCATCGTTCTCGGCGTCGCCGTGCCAGACGCGGGCGAAGGTCTCGCCGAAGGCTTCATCGACGCGGCCGGCGTCGATGGTGCCGGCGGTCGATTCAACCTCGAAGTCCTGCACGTACACCGGCGCGTTGTCGACCGACAGGCGGTACGGACGCTCGGCGATCACGCGCAGGCCCATGTTTTCCATCATCGGCAGCGCGTCCGACAGCGGGATGTCATCCAGCTGGCGGTACAGCTTCAGGCGCAGGCCATCGCCGCTTTCGCGCGGCACGGCCTGCAGGCTCAGGCGCAGGTCGTCCGGGCCGGTCAGGGCGTCGAGCTGGCTGACATCGTTGGCGGCAACGGCGGTGCTGTTGTCTTCGATGTAGCCGGCCGGCAGCGCCTTGCCGATGCGGGCAGCGATGCGCAGGCCTTCGGTCTCGCCATGGCGGGTGACCAGCGCTTCACGCAGGTCGTCCTGCCAGTTGCGCAGCACCTGGGCCAGCTTCTGCTCCAGTTCGGCGGTATCGACGTCGAGCATTTCGCCCGGCTTCGGGCGCACGATCAGGTGCACCTGGGCCAGCGGCGATTCGCCCAGCACGACCGAGCTGTCAACGTACTCACCGTGCAGCGCTTCCTTCAGCATCGCTTCGATGCGCAGGCGCACGTCGGTGTTGAAGCGTTCGCGCGGCAGGTAGACCAGCGCGGAAATGAAACGGCTGTACTTGTCGCGGCGCAGGAACAGGCGGCTGCGCACGCGCTCCTGCAGGCCCAGCACGCCCATGGCGGTGCGGAACAGTTCGTCTTCGCTGGACTGGAACAGTTCTTCGCGGGGCAGGGTTTCCAGGATGTGGCGCAGGGCCTTGCCGCTGTGGCTGGCCGGGGCCAGGCCGGACTGCGTCATCACGTATTCGTGGCGCTGGCGCACCAGCGGGATTTCCCACGGGCGACGGTTGTAGGCGCTGGAGGTGAACAGGCCGAGGAAGCGCTGCTCACCGATGATCTTGCCCTTGGCGTCGAACTCCAGCACGCCGATGTAGTCCATGTAACCGGCGCGGTGCACGCGCGAACGGGCATTGGTCTTGGTCAGGATCAGCGCGTCCTTCAGCCCGGACGTGGTGTTCAGGCCCTGCGCGGCCAGCGTCTTGACCGGACGGGCGGCGGACTTGTCCTTGCCGCGCATCAGGCCCAGGCCGGTGTCGTTCAGCGGCGCCAGCACTTCTTCCTTGCCCTGCTTCTCGACGCGGTATTCGCGGTAGCCGAAGAAGGTGAAGTGGTTGTCGGCGGCCCAGCGCAGGAACTGCTGTGCTTCGGCACGCGAGGCATCGTCGACCGGCAGCGTGCGGCTGCCCAGGTCGTCAGCCAGCGCCAGCGCCTTGTCCTTCATCGGCTGCCAGTCGCGCACGATGGCGCGCACTTCATCCAGCGCCTTGTTGATGGCCTGCTCGATGGCGGCCATGGCTTCGGCCGGCTGGCGGTCGATCTCCATCAGCATCACCGACTCGGCATCGCCCTCGCCGACCTTGGCCAGCTTGCCGGCCTTGTCGCGGGTGAAGCGCAGCACCGGGTGGCCGAGCACGTGAACGCCCACGCCCTGCTCGGCCAGCGACATGGTCACGGTGTCGACCAGGAACGGCATGTCGTCGTTGATGATCTGCAGCACGGTGTGCGGCGATTCCCAGCCATTGGCCTTGGCGGTGGGGTTGAACACGCGCACGTTGGCCTTGCCGGCCTTGCGTGCACGGGCGAACTCCAGGGTGTCTGCCGCCAGCGCCGCCCACTCTTCAGCGGTGTGGTGCGGGAACTCGTCCGACTCCATGCGCTTGTAGAACGCGGATGCGAATGCCACTGCCTCGGCCTGCGCGGCCGCGGGGTAACGCTTGCGCAAGGCCGTGTACACCGGCTCCAGGGAGAAACCAGCGGTCACTGCGACCTCCGACTCAGCTGGCTTGGTTTTGTTTTTCACGGTCTTGGCTGCGGTTTTTTGCGGTTTCATGGCAGAGCGAGGCGCTTGCTCAGTTGGGAAAATGAAATTGTAGCCCTGTTGCAGGAAAAGGCCTTGCTGCAGGACGGAATAATGAAATGCCGGGTTTGCTGCGGTTTAGACGCCTATTCAGTTCGCACGGGTATGGCGTCCACCACCGGCATCGCGTTACCGACAGGATCGGCAAACCGTGTTACCGGAATAAGCGCGCGCGGCGCCCGGTATCAGGACGGACAGGACTATCGGCACGATTCCACAATCCTGAACTGGACGGTATAGTCCACCGCGTGAACCCGGCCTACCTCCCCGCTGCCCTGGATGCGCGCGATCAGCGCGTGTTCGATGCCGTGCGCGAACTGCTGGCCCACCAGGGCATGCAGATCAGCATGGATGCGGTGGCCCAGCACGCCGGCTGCTCCAAGCAGACGCTCTATTCGCGCTACGGCAGCAAGCAGGATCTGCTGCGGCGGGTGATGCAGCGCCACGTCGGCCACGCCACCGGGGCCATGGTCCGTGCACTCCGCACTGACGACCTGCGTGCCAGCCTTCTGCAGTTCGCCATCGACTTCCTGGAGCATTTCAACCAGCCGCACGTGGGACAGGCCTGCCGGGTGATCGCCGCCGATGCCGCGCAGTTCCCCGAAGAGGCGCGTACGCTGTACCGGCATGGTGCCGGCGCTTTGACGCTTCATCTTGCTGAATGGATTGAAACCGTTTGCATGCGTGGCCAGCTCCGGCATGACGACCCGCACTTCATGGCCGAACTGCTGCTGAGCATGATCGCCGGTCAGGATTTCGACAAACAGCGTTTCCATACCCCCCATCGCGATGACGCGCAGCTGCGTCGGCGCTGGGCAGAATTCTCGGTCGACAGCTTCCTGCGCGCGTTCGCGCCAACGCCGTCGCCGGCCCCCACTACAAACCAACCCCGGAGTTCCTCCTGATGACCGCCCCACTCCGCACCCTTGCCTTGACGTGCGCCGTTGCTGTCGCGCTGGCCGCCTGCAAGAAGCCGGAACAGCAGACGCCCCCGCCGCCGGAGGTGGGCGTGATCGACGCCAAGCCGCAGACCCTGCCGCTGCAGCGTGAACTGGTCGGCCGCCTGTCGCCGTTCCGCAGCGCCGACGTGCGCGCGCGCGTGCCGGGCGTGCTGCTCAAGCGCGTCTACCAGGAAGGCAGCGAGGTCAAGCAGGGCCAGACCCTGTTCCTGATCGATCCGGCACCGCTGCGCGCCAGCCTCAACGCGTCCGAAGCGCAGCTGGCCTCGGCCCGCGCGACCTACGCCAACGCCAAGGTTGCCGCCGACCGCGCCCGCTCGCTGGCCCCGCAGCAGTTCGTGTCCAAGTCCGACCTGGACAGCGCCGAAGCCGCCGAGCGCACCGCGCTGGCCGCGGTGAAGCAGGCCGAAGCCTCGGTCACCTCCTCGCGCATCAGCCTGGGCTATGCCGAAGTGACCGCGCCGATCAGCGGCGTGGCCAACAAGCAGCAGGTCACCGAAGGTGCCCTGGTCGGCCAGGGTGACGTGACCCTGCTGACCACCGTGGACCAGCTGGACCCGCTGTACGTGAACTTCTCGCTGAGCGTGGACGAACTGAGCCAGCTGCGCGCGCAGCAGGCGCGTGGTGCCCTGGCCCTGTCCGGCGACGGCAAGGCCACCGTCAACGTCAAGCTGTCCGACGGCACCGCCTATGGCGAAGCCGGCACGCTGGACTTCTCCTCGACCACGGTCGACCCGACCACCGGCGCGGTCTCGCTGCGCGCGGTGCTGCCGAACCCGCAGAAGATCCTGCTGCCGGGTGCCTTCGTCAGCTTCCAGGCCAACCTGGGCGAGCGCAACAACGCCTTCCTGATCCCGCAGCAGGCCCTGCAGCGTGACAGCGCCGGCGGCTTCGTGATGGTGGTCGGCGCCGACGGCAAGGTCGCGCGCAAGAACGTGAAGACCGAAGGCGCACAGGGTGGCAACTGGATGGTCAGCGACGGCCTGGCCGCCGGTGACAAGGTCGTGGTGGCTGGCGTGCAGAAGGTCAAGGAA
>DOKO01000095.1 GCA_003510825.1 Stenotrophomonas sp. | reverse complement strand
CCTGCCCGACTGGCAGGGCCGGCAGCTGCACCTGGTGCTGGCACGCGTGCTGGACACCGCCTCGCGCTACCTCGATTCAGTGCTGGGCCAGTACCGCAGCGGCATGCGCGACGACCTCGCCTACCGCATCGCCCGCCGCGACATGCACAACGCCGACGCGGCGCTGTCCACGGCGCTGTCGAACATGCTGCGCGAGCCCGGCCACGTGCGCCGCAACCTCGATGCCGGCTTCCACTTCCTGGCCCTGTCCAACACGCTGCTTGGCCATCTGTCGGCGCTGGGCGCGCACCGCGACCAGGTGGACAGCTACGCCGGTGATCCGCTGGCCCTGGCCGCCGGTGAACGCGTGCGCAAGGCCCTGCAGCAGCTGGCCACCGCCCTCACTGCGCGGCAGCCGGTCAGCGAGGAGGACAACGATGCCGACCGTGCGGTGGCCGCCGAGCTGGAACAGATTGAAGAGGCGATGCCGCCGAAGCTGCAGCTGATCCGCACGCAGATGGCGCTGGTACTGCGGCTGCTGCCGAAGGTGCGTGCGGCGGCGAACCAGGCGGTGGCGACGTTGACCTGATGGGGTGAAGGGTGTGCGGACCAACGGTCCGCACCCACAATTGCGGTCTGCTGCATCCCGATAACAGCCTCGGGGGGATACTGGCCAATCTCCTCCTTGCTGGATGTTCCCCATGAAGATCGAACTGGGCGGCCGCACCGCGCTGGTCACCGCTTCCACCGCCGGCATCGGCCTGGCCATCGCCCAGGGCCTGGCCGCCGCCGGTGCCACGGTGGTCATCAATGGGCGCAGCGTCGACAGCACCGAGCGCGCACGCCAGCATCTGCTGGCCGCCGTGCCCGGCGCCGAAGTGATCGGCGTGGCCGCCGACCTTTCCGATGCGGCCGGCGTGGAGACCCTGCTGGCCGGCCTGCCGAAGATCGACATCCTGGTCAACAACGCCGGCATCTTCGGCCCGCAGGATTTCTTCGACACCGACGACGCCACCTGGGAACGCTACTGGCAGACCAACGTGATGTCCGGCGTGCGCCTGGCCCGCGCCCTGCTGCCGGCCATGGTCGATGTCGGCTGGGGCCGGGTGCTGTTCATTTCCTCCGAATCGGCGCGCAACATCCCGGCCGACATGATCCATTACGGGGTCAGCAAGACCGCCCAGCTGTCGCTGTCGCGCGGCCTGGCCAAGCGCGTGGCCGGCAGCGGCGTCACCGTCAATGCGGTGCTGCCCGGCCCGACCCTGTCCGACGGCTTCGCGGCGATGTTCGAGGAAGAACGCGCACGCAGCGGCAAGCCGCTGGAGCAGATCGGCCGTGAATTCGTCATGGCCCACCGCCCCGCCTCGGTGATCCAGCGCGCGGCCACCGTCGAGGAAGTGGCCAACATGGTGGTCTACCTGGCGTCGGCGCAGGCCTCGGCCACGTCCGGCGCCGCCCTGCGCGTGGATGGTGGCGTGGTCGACGATATCGTGTGAGCGTTGGTGGGGTGGCTGAGGTGTGCGGACCAACGGTCCGCACCTACCGCATCCCTGCCTGACAGGCAGGGATGCTAGGCTGCGCCGGTCAAGGAGGTTCCATGTCCGGTCACAACCAGTTTGCCCTGCTTCGCCAGCGCCGCTTCCTGCCGTTCTTCATCGTGCAGGCGCTGGGCGCCTTCAACGACAACGTGTACCGGCAAGCCATCATCGGCCTGTTGTTCTACCTCGGCGTATCGGACGAGCAGCGCTCGCTGTACACCACACTGGCACCGGCCATCTTCATCCTGCCCTACTTCCTGTTCTCGGCCCTGGCCGGGCAGATCGCCGACAAGCTGGAAAAATCGCGGCTGATCGTGATCACCACCACCATGGAGATCGTGATCATGTCGCTGGCGGCCATCGGCTTCATCACCGAGAACCTGCCCTTCCTGCTGGTGGCGCTGTTCTGCACCGGCATGCAGTCGACCCTGTTCGGGCCGGTCAAGTATTCGGTGCTGCCCTCGGTGCTGAAGCCGGAGGAACTGACCGGCGGCAACGGCCTGGTCGAAATGGGCACCTCGATCTCGATCCTGTCCGGCATGATCATCGGCGGTTCGGTGTTCCTGCTGGCTGGCAGCCACGGCCCGATCGTGGCGGCAACGGCGGTCATCGCGCTGGCGATCTGCGGCAACCTCGCCGCGCGGATGATCCCGCGCGTCGATGCCGGCGATCCGGACCTGAAGATCAACTGGAACCCGCTGCCCGAGTCGCTGGTGGTGCTGCGCATGGCGCGGCAGCAGAAGGCAGTGCGCAACGCCATCCTCGGCGTGTCCTGGTTCTGGTTCGTCGGCACCGTGCTGACCTCGCAGCTGCCCAATTACGCGCTGGTCAACCTCGGCGGCGAGCCCAAGCTGTACCTGTTCGCGCTGGCGCTGTTCTCGGTCGGCACCGGCGTCGGCTCGCTGCTGTGCGAGAAGCTGTCGGCGCGCACGGTGGAAATCGGCCTGGTGCCGCTGGGTGCGTTCGGCATGACCGCCTTCCTGCTGGATCTGTACTTCGCCCGCACCGGCGAGGCGACCGTGCAGAACCTGGGCGTGCTGGCCTTCCTGCAGCAGCCGGGCAGCGTGCGCATCGTCATCGACCTGGTCGGCATCGGCCTGTTCACCGGCGTGTTCGTGGTGCCGCTGTTCGCGCTGATCCAGAGCCGCACGCCGAAGGCACAGATGTCGCGCGTGTTCGCTGCGCTGAACATCCAGAACTCCGGCTTCATCGTCGCCGCAGCACTGCTGTCGCTGGCCGCGCACCAGCTGCTGCACTGGTCCATCCCGCAGCAGTTCCTGGCCTTGGCCATCGCCAATGCCATCGTGGCGATCTACATCTTCACCATCGTCCCCGAATTCCTGATGCGCTTCCTCAGCTGGGTGATGGTGCGCACGCTGTACCGGCTGCGCCCGCATGGCATCGAGGCCAACGTGCCCGACGAAGGCGCCGCGCTGCTGGTCTGCAACCACGTCAGCTACATGGATGCACTGATCCTGTCGGCGACGATCCCGCGCCCGGTGCGCTTCGTCATGTACTACAAGATCTTCAACATCCCGGTACTCAGCTGGATCTTCCGCACCGCCAAGGCCATTCCCATTGCCGGTGCACGCGAAGATCCGGCGCTGATGCAGCGCGCGTTCGACGAGATCGATGCGGCGCTGGCCGAAGGCGAACTGGTCTGCATCTTCCCCGAAGGTGCGCTGACCAAGGACGGCACGATGGCGCCGTTCAAATCCGGCGTGGAGAAGATCCTGGAGCGGCGTCCGGTGCCGGTGGTGCCGATGGCACTGCGTGGCATGTGGTCGAGCATGTGGAGCCGGCGTGACACGCGCCTGGGCCGCATGCGCGTGCCGCGGCGTTTCCGCGCCACGGTGCAGGTAGTGGCCGCCGCGCCCGTGGACGGCCACAGCACCGATGCGCCGACGCTGGAAACGCAGGTCCGCGCCCTCCGCGGCGACCACGCGTGAGCCGCCATCCGGGCCCGTATTGCCGGGCCCGGCCAACGGTTTCGGCACCGGCCCGCGATGGACGACCGGTGTCAGGTAGTGCCAAGATTGCGCGCCCACCCTCTTCAAGGAAAGATCCATGAGCACTCCGCAGCCGCCCATCGCGCCGCAGACGCCGGCAGCCCCGATCCCCACCTACATGACGCCGTCGATCATCCTGACGGTCGCATCGTTCATCGTCTGCTGCCTGTCGTGCGTCAGCATCGTGGGCATCGGCACCGGCATCGTGGCCATCGTCTTCGGCAGCAAGACCAGCAAGGCGCTGGCGACAGGTGACATCACCGCTGCACAGGCCGCTTCGCGCAACGCGAAGATCTGGATGTGGGTGACCGCCGGCCTGCTCGCCCTGGGCTTCCTGGTCTGGATCATCTCGCTGGCGACGATGGGTGTCGGCGGCTACATGGAACAGATGCAGCAGTTCCAGCGCCAGCTGGAAAGCAGCCGCTGATGCATCGCCTCCAGCTCCCGCGCTGGAGCTGGCTCGCACTTCCGCCGGCGGTCGCACTCGCCGGCGGGGGCGCGTGGTTGCTGTACCGGATCGACCCCAGCGGCGTCGACAGCCCGTTCCCCGCCTGCGCCTTCCGTGCCGTCACCGGCTTCTACTGCGTCGGCTGCGGCGGCACCCGCTGGGCGCATGCACTGCTGCATGGCGACCTGGCCACGGCGTGGTCGATGAACCCGCTGCTGGTGATGCTGGTGGCCCTGCTGCCGCTGGCCATGGCCTGGTGGATGGGCTATCGCCCGCGGTGGCTGCAGCCGCTGATGCAGCTGCTGGGCAGACCCACGTTCTGGTTGATCCTGCTGCCCGCGTTCTGGATCGCGCGCAACCTTCCCTGGCCACCTTTCACGTCGCTGGCGCCGTTGGCGGGATAGCGGGGGCCGGACGAAGGGGTCGGATCCCTTTGCGCAGCAAAGGGCTCTGACCCCATCCACGCAGAAGGCATCCACGCATGGCGTGGATCTACTGAGATCGGGATAGCAGGGGTCGGATCCCTTTGCGCAGCAAAGGGCTCTGACCCCACCCACGCAGAAGGCATCCACGCATGGCGTGGATCTACTTAGATCGGGATAGCCGGGATAGCGGGGGTTGGACGAAGGGGTCGGATCCCTTTGCGCAGCAAAGGGCTCTGACCCCATCCACGCAGAAGGCATCCACGCATGGCGTGGATCTACGTCACCCAGCCGGCAATCACCAGCAGCGCCAGCACCGCCAACCACAGCAGCAGCATCCGCCACACCAGGCTCATCGCATCGCGCAGGTCCGGCAGCCGCTGCCACACCGGCAACAGGCCCGCATCGGTGTAGTCATGCGCTTCTTCGCGCAGCTCGGCATTCACGCTGGCCCGCGCCACCGCGCCAAGGAAGCCGATGTCACCGGCCAGGCGTTCGCCATGGGCCTGCCGCCATGCCTTCCACGCCGTGTCGAAGTTGCCGACCAGCGCCATCGAGAACGCCATCAGCTGGGCCACCGGCCATTCGATCCAGGCCAGCAGGCGCTGCGCCAGCGCCAGCGGCTCCACCGGCACCCGCGCGCGCATCGGGCTCTCGGCCATCAGCGCCAGCAGGCGATAGCCCAGGGCACCGACCGGGCCCAGCAGCAGGAACCAGAACAGCACCGCGAACCAGCGCCGCAGTGCATTGAGGACAGTCGCCTCGACCAGCGAGGGCACGTCCTCGCGCAGGCTGCCACCGGCGGCCTGCAGGTGACGCACCGCCGCCTGCCGGCTCGCCGCGTCGTCGGCGTCGATGATCGCTTCGATATCGCGGTCCAGGTCGCGCGGGCCCCAGCACCAGGCCAGCACCGCCACGCCCAGCAGCAGGCCGGGCAGGCCGAACAGCACCCCGCGCAGCAGCCAGGCCAGCAGGGCCATCAGCAACAGCGGCGGCACGATCGCCAGCGCCAGGC
>DOKO01000092.1 GCA_003510825.1 Stenotrophomonas sp. | reverse complement strand
TGCTGCTGTTGCTGCTGCTGGTCACGACCGCGACCCTGCTGCTGATCCTGCTGGTTCTGCTGACCCTGCTGGTTCTGCTGACCTTTCTGGTTCTGCTGTGCCATGTCCGTGTCTCCGAAGCCACGCGCGGAATGCGGTGGACGGGGCCATCGTCTGCAGCCGAAGGTTAACCATGCGTTGCAACCCAGCTAGGCTGGCGTGCACGCGCCCGCGAAAACACCGCGCGACCCTTGCCGCACAAGCCCCTGAAGGATTCATGCGGCGTGTGCATGTGCTCATGCCCGCACGGCAACAGCCGCATTCAGCGGCCTTGGCCCGTGTGACGCGCGCATGACGGCCTCATCCCAAGGTCCCATTTGCAGCCGCGCGCAGCACCGCTATGGTCAGGCGGACACCCGCCGGAGACGCGCATGGCCCCGCAGACCGCAGTACGCCCTTCCTACGACGATGCCCGCGACCGCTTCGATATCGCGCAGTGGCAGGCCCGGTTCCAGGGGCGCCTGGACGAGGGCCTCAATGCCTGTGTGGAGTGCTGCGACCGCTACTGCGGCAGCGATCGGCTGGCCCTGCGCTGGATCGACGCACAGGGTGCGCTGCACCTGTACACCTTCGATGACCTGCGCGATGCCGCCGCCCGCGCCGCACAGGTACTGCGTGCCGCCGGGGTCGGCCCCGGCGATGTGGTGGCCGGCCTGCTGCCGCGCACGCCCGACCTGCTGGCCACCATCCTTGGCACCTGGCGCCTGGGCGCGGTCTACCAGCCGCTGTTCACCGCGTTCGGCCCCAAGGCCATTGAAAGCCGCCTGAAGACCGGCCACACCCGGCTGGTGGTGACCGACAGTGCGCACCGCGGCAAGCTGGACGAACTGGATGCCTGCCCGCAGGTGGCCACCGTGCTGACGCCCGGCCAGGCACTGCGCGACGGGGACATCGACTGGCGCGCCGCCACCGCGGCCGCAGCGCCCATGCTGGAGCCCGTGCTGCTGCCGGGCGATGCGCTGATGGCCCTGCTCTCGACCTCCGGCACCACCGGCAGCCCCAAGGGCGTGCCCGTGCCGCTGCGCGCGATGATGGCCTTTGCCAGCTACATGGAACTGGCCGTGGACCTGCGCGCCGACGACGTGTTCTGGAACATCGCCGATCCCGGCTGGGCCTACGGCCTGTACTACGCGGTGATCGGCCCGCTGATGCTTGGCCATGCCACCACCTTCAGCGAAGCCGGCTTCAGCGTGCACGGCCTGAACACGATCATCGGCCAGCTGGGGGTGACCAACCTGGCCGGTTCGCCCACCGCGTACCGGCAGATCATTGCTGCCGGCCCCGCCGCCAGTGCCGGCATCAAGGGCCAGCTGCGCGTGGTCAGCAGCGCCGGCGAACCGCTGAACCCGGAAATCGCCCGCTGGTTCGCCGAGCACCTGCAGACCACGGCGCTGGACCACTACGGGCAGACCGAGACCGGCATGGTGGTGAACAACCACCACGCGCTGGCCCACAGCGTGCGACCCGGGTCATCGGGCTTTGCGATGCCCGGCTACCGCGTGGCGGTGCTGGACGACCAGGGCAACGAGCTGCCACCGCGCACGCCCGGCATCCTCGCGGTGGACCTGAAGCAGTCACCGATCATGTGGTTCACCGGCTACTACCAGGCGGAGACGCCGGCCATCGCCGATGGCTACTACCGCACCGGCGATTCAGTGGAGTACGAGGACGACGGCTCGATCAGCTTCATCGGCCGCTCCGATGACCTCATCACTTCCTCCGGCTACCGCATCGGCCCGTTCGACGTGGAGAGCGCGCTGATGGAGCATCCGTCGGTGGCCGAGGTGGCGGTGATCGGCGTGCCCGATCCGGAACGGACCGAGATCGTCAAAGCCTTCGTGATCCTGCGCGACGGGTTCGAGGGCAGCGACGCGCTGGCGCACGAACTGCAGCAGCACGTACGCCATCGGCTGTCCGCGCATGCCTACCCGCGCCAGGTGGAGTTCGTGGTGCAGGTGCCGAAGACGCCCAGCGGCAAGGTGCAGCGGTTCCTGCTGCGCAAGGCGGAGATCGAGAAGCAGGCGGCAGGCTGAGGGTCGTTGGGGTCAGAGCCCTTCCTGCGGAAGGGATCTGACCCCGCGCTGTTACGGCATCACTGGCGGCACATAGGTCAGGGTCATGCCCAGCAGCCACAGCAGGCCCAGCACCAGCGGGATGTGCACCAGCAGCTGGATGAAGGTGAAGCCGACGATGTCGCGGGCCTTCAGGCCCAGCACGCCCAGCAGCGGCAGCATCCAGAACGGGTTGATCAGGTTCGGCAGCGCCTCGGCCGCGTTGTAGACCTGCACCGCCCAGCCCAGGTGTGCCTTCAGCTCGTTCGCGGCCTGCATCACATACGGCGCTTCGATGATCCACTTGCCGCCACCGGACGGCACGAAGAAGCCCAGCACCGCCGAATAGACGCCCATCACCAGGGCGAAGGTATCGGTGCTGGCCACGTGCACGAACAGACTGGACAGGCGATGCGCCAGGGTCTGCCCGTCGCCGCCGGCGGCATGGGTGAGGATCATCGCGATGCCGCCGTACAGCGGGAACTGGATGAGCACGCCGGTGGTGCTGGGCACCGCCTTGGCCACCGCGTTGAGGAAGCTGCGCGGGCGCCAGTGCAGCAGCAGGCCCAGCGAGATGAACAGGAAGTTGTAGGTATTGAGGTTGGCGATGGCGGTGACCACCGGCTTGTTGGCGAACTCGTTGAACAGCCAGCCGAAGGCCAGCAGCGAGAGCAGCACGGTCAGCAGCGGGCTGTATTCCAGCCATTCACCCGGGCGCGTGCGCTGCTGCAGCGGCTCGGGCTCGGCCTGTGCGGCACCGGGGAAATCCTCGGCGGTGCGTGCACTGCCCGCAGCCGGCGCGGTCAGCCAGGCAATCAGCAGCGACACCAGGATCAGCACCGCGGTCAGCGCGATCGACTGCCACAGGAAGATGGTTTCGGTGAAGGGCAGCACGCCGGTGATTTCCACCAGGCCGGGCGGCATGCTGGCCGGGTTGGCCTGCAGCTGCGCGGCCGAAGAGCTCAGGCCCATCGCCCACACCGCGCCCAGGCCCAGATAGGCCGAGGCACCGGCAGCGCGGTAATCCATGCGCAGCTCGGTGCGGCGGGCGAGCGCGCGCACCAGCAGGCCGCCGAACACCAGCGAGAAGCCCCAGCTGAGCAGCGAGGCCAGCATGCTGACCAGGCCGACGTAGACCACGGCGCCGCGGCCGGTGCGCGGCACCCGCGCGAGGAAATCGATGAAGCGCGCCACCACCGGCGCGGTGGCCAGCGCATAGCCGCCGATGACCACGAAGGCCATCTGCATGGTGAAGGGGATCAGGCTCCAGAAGCCGTCGCCGAAGGCGCTGGCCGTGGCCTGCGGGGTCGAGCCGAAGCCCATCGCCGCAACCGCGACGATGACCACGCCCAGCACCGCGAACACGTACGCGTCGGGGAACCACTTTTCCGCCCAGGCGGCCGAGCGCAGCGCTGCGCGCGCCATCCAGCCGTCCTGTACTGCTGCCGTTGCTGACGAGGCCATCGCCTACCCTCCCAGGTTCGATGGACCGATTCTGGGCGGTGAGGTGCGGGCTGTCAGCCACCTATTGGTCGTAGAGTCGAGCTTGCTCGACTGCTCTGGCCTGGCCACCTGGATCAGTCGAGCAAGCGCGACCCTACCGGCAATGCGGGATGGGGTCAGAGCCCTTTCCCCATGGGAAAGGGATCCGCCCCCGGTCGATCAGCGCAGCGCCAGATCGACCGCGATGCCCGCAAAGAGCGCGGCACCCACCCAGTTGTTGTGCAGGAAGGCCTTGAAGCACGGGCCGCGCTCGCGGTTGCGGCAGATCCAGAATTCGTACACCACCAGCACGGCGGCCACGGCCACGCCGGCCAGGTAGTACCCGCCCAGCCCGCCGCGCACGCCCACCAGGGCCATCGTGGCCAGGAACAGCGCGTACAGCACGCCCTGGATGACCAGGTCCAACTCGCCGAACAGGATGGCGGTGGAATGCGAGCCCATCTTCAGGTCGTCCTCGCGGTCGACCATGGCGTACCAGGTGTCATACGCGGTGGACCACAGGATGTTGCCCGCATACAGCAGCCAGGCCAGCATCGGCACCTCGCCCTGCACGGCGGCGAAGGCCATCGGGATGCCCCAGCCGAAGGACATGCCCAGGTAGACCTGCGGCAGGTGGGTGTAGCGCTTCAGGTAGGGGTAGCTGGCGGCCAGGAACACGCCGATGAAGCTCAGGGCGATGGTCAGCCAGTTCAGGGTCAGCACCAGACCGAAGGCCACCAGCATCAGCACGGCGAACAGCGCCAGCGCCGCACGGCCACTGATCGCGCCGGTCGCCAGCGGGCGCGACCTGGTGCGCTCCACGTGCGGGTCCAGCCAGCGGTCGGCGTAGTCATTGATGACGCAGCCCGCCGAGCGGGTGAGCCAGACGCCGGCGGTGAACACGAACAGCGTCCACAGCGGCGGCAGGCCGCCGGTGGCCAGCCACAGCGCCCACCAGGTGGGCCACAGCAGCAGCAGGGTGCCGATCGGGCGATCGGCGCGCATCAGGGACCAGTAGTGACGCCAGCGCGGCGTCGGCGCCGGATGCGGCGCGGAAAGGGGGGTGTCAGACATGGCGATAGGATACTCCTGCGCTGGAGTTGCAGCGCTGCGACCCGGCCATTTCAGGTCCGTGTAGTAGTATTGCCGCCCATGCCCCTGACAGCCCGGCCGGGCTGAGTTTCCCGTCGTTTCACTGGCTGCAGAAGGAATTCAGGTGAAGATTGCCGTCGTCGGCACCGGTTATGTGGGCCTCTCCAACGCCGTTCTGCTTGCGCAGAACCATGAGGTGGTCGCGCTCGACATTGACGCGGGCCGCGTCCAGCTGCTCAATTCCCGCAAGGCACCGATCGAAGATCGTGAGATCGTGAGATCGAGGAGTATCTGGCGCAGCGGTCCCTGAATCTCCGGGCGACGCTGGATCCGAAGGACGCCTACGCTGGCGCCACGTTCGTGATCATCGCCACGCCCACGGATTACGATCCGCAGACCAACTATTTCAATACCGGGTCTGTGGAGTCGGTTGTCCGCGATGTCGTGGCCATCAATCCCGACGCGGTGATGATCATCAAGTCCACCATCCCGGTGGGCTGCACGGACGAGCTTCGCGAACGCTTCGGCACCGGCAACATCATTTTCTCGCCCGAGTTCCTGCGCGAAGGCAAGGCGCTGTACGACAACCTGCACCCCAGCCGCATCATCGTGGGCGAACGTTCGGAGCGCGCAGAGACGTTTGCCGCGCTGCTGCAGGAAGGCGCGGTGAGCAAGGGCGTGCCGACGCTGTTCACCGATTCCACCGAGGCCGAGGCGATCAAGCTGTTCGCCAATACCTACCTCGCCATGCGCGTTGCCTACTTCAACGAGCTGGACACCTATGCCGCCTCGCATGGGCTGGACACGCGCCAGATCATCGATGGCGTGAGCCTGGATCCGCGCATCGGCAGCCACTACAACAACCCTTCGTTCGGCTATGGCGGTTACTGCCTGCCGAAGGACACGAAGCAGTTGCTGGCCAACTACAGCGATGTGCCACAGAACCTGATCCACGCCATCGTGGAAGCCAACCGCACCCGCAAGGATTTCATCGCCGATGAGGTGATCAAGCGTTCGCCCAAGGTTGTTGGCATCTATCGCCTGGTGATGAAATCCGGCTCGGACAATTTCCGCGCCTCGGCCATCCAGGGCGTGATGAAGCGCATCAAGGCCAAGGGCATCGAGGTGGTCGTTCACGAGCCGGTCCTGCAGGTCCCGCACTTCTACAATTCCCGGGTCAACAATGACCTGGAGCGTTTCAAGGCAGAGTGCGACGTGATCCTGGCCAACCGGCTGTCGCCGGAGATTTCGGACGTTTCAGAGAAGGTCTACACCCGGGATCTTTTTGGAAGCGACTGATCAGTAGTTGATCACGGTCCGCCGAAGAATTCATTTTCGATGCGCACCGATACAGGAATGGCGCTTCATTTGGGGCAGGCACGTAGCCGGCTAGCGCCCAGCACCCGATAGAACGGCCTGATGCGCGTCCACGCACGAGGCCGGCGGTTGCGACGTTGAACTCAGACCTTGCCCCATGCTGCTGGCGCGTTGTGCCAGCGCCAAGCGCTCTCAATGATGGGCGCCAATTCTGTCCATACGGGCTGCCACCCCAGCACCCTGCGCGCGCGCTCACTCGAAGCCACCAGCCGCGCGGGATCACCAGCCCGTCGCTCAGCAGCGTCGTAGGGCACCCGCAGACCAGATACAGCCTCAGCCGTCTTGATCACGTCGAGTACAGAGAAACCCTGTCCGTTGCCAAGATTGAACGCATGGGCACCTGGCTGTACATCCATGTAATCCATTGCCAACGCATGGGCCTGGGCCAGGTCCTGAACGTGCACGTAGTCCCGCACACAGGTTCCATCCGGTGTTTCGTAGTCGCTGCCAAACACCTTGAGCCGCCCACCCTGCCCCAAGGCAGAGCGCAGTACATTGGGGATCAGGTGAGTCTCGCAGGCATGCGCCTCTCCGATGCCATGCTGGGGCAGCGCCCCGGCAGCATTGAAGTAGCGCAGGCATACCGAGCGTAGACCGTAGGCTGCAGCAGCGTCGGCCAAGATGCGCTCGGCCATCAGCTTGCTCGCCCCGTAGGGGTTGATGGGCTGCTTCGGGTGGTCTTCGTCAATCAGCGCCGAGCACGGCTCGCCAAAGATCGCCGCCGTAGAGGAAAAGACAATGCGCTCCACATCGTGGCTTCGCATTGCCTGCAACAGATTCACCGTGCCGGTGACATTGTTGGTGTAGTACGCGTAAGGATCACGTACCGACTCACCCACCAGCGACCGGGCAGCGAAGTGCATGACCGCATCGAAGCGCCGACCAGCAAACAGGCGCTGAAGGGCTGCAGCGTCCAGCAGGTCGCCCTCTACCAGCTCTCCCCAAGCTACTGCGCCACGGTGCCCGGTAGACAGATTGTCGAATACGGTTACCCGATGTCCCTGCTCGGACAAGTACTGGGCCATGTGGCTGCCGATGTAGCCTGCACCGCCGCAAATGAGAACGTCATGCATGGGATCTTCCCTGATCTGATGGGAAGAATGCCTGGAGCTTCCTTCCCTTGGAATGGACGGAGGGTCGGCATCTTCATGCCGACCCTCTAAACGCCATCGACAGCAGGAATTTATTCCTTGCCGTCAGACTTGTACTCGTAATAGCCGTAGCTGTAATAGCCCGTGGCACGCTTCTCGACCGCGTTGAAGATCGCACCCTTGATCTGCACGCCGTTCTGCTCGAAGCGCTGCAGCGTCAGCTCGATTTCCTTGGCCTGGTTCACGCCGAAACGCGTGACCAGCAGACTCGAGCCCGCGTGGGTGGCGACGAGCGCCGGATCGGTCACGGCCAGGATCGGCGGCGTATCGACGATCACCAGGTCGTACTTGCCGGACATGTCCTGCAGCAGCTGCGCGAAGCGCGGGTGCATCAGCAGCTCGGCCGGGTTCGGCGGAATATCACCACGCACCATGTAATGCATGTTTTCCAGACCGGACACCGGATGGATCACTTCTTCGGTGCTCAGCTTGCCGCCCAGCACATCCGACAGGCCCTTCTGGTGCGACACACCCAGGATCTTGTGCAGCGTGCCCTTGCGCATGTCGGCGTCGATGACCAGCACGCGCTGGCCAGCCTGCGCAATAACCGCGGCCAGGTTGGTGGAGACGAAGGTCTTGCCCACGCCCGGGCGCGGGCCCGAGATGGTCAGGATGTTGTTCTTCGCTTCCAGCATGGCGAAGTGCAGGCTCGTACGCAGACTGCGCAGCGCTTCCACGGTCGGATCAGCCGGGGCGGTCACCGCCAGCAGGTGCTGGCGACCGTCGGCCACGACGCGCGTACCGTGCTTGCCCTTGCGCAGCTTGGGCAGCGTATTGGACACACTGAGCGGGATGGCTGCGTACACGGGCAAGCCCAAGGCTTCAATGTCTGCCGGGTCTTCGATGCCTGGGTTGAGCATTCGCTGGAGGAAAACAAACGCGACGGCGAGCAATGCCCCGAGCAGGGTGCTGACGATAACAATCAAAGCCTTACGCGGCTTAACTGGATTTGCCAGATCAACTACTGCGGAGTCGACAATACGCACGTTGCCAACTGCACCTGCGCGGGCTACATCCAGCTGCTGAGCTTGATTCAACAGCGCCGTATACAGCTCGTTACTTACTTGCAGATCACGTGTCAGGCGCAGCAACTCCTGCTGGGTTTCCGGCAGATCACCCACCTGCTTCTGGAATCCACCCTTGCGGCCCTCCAGATCACCGATCTGCCGGAGCAATGCGCGATAGGCTGGATGCTCGCGAGTAAAGCTCCGATCCATCTCAGCCTGCTTCAAACGCAACTGCTGGATGCTCGCCTCCACAGCGACTTCCTGCTCCAGCAGCCCTTTCGTCTGCATGGTGATATCCACCGAGCGAGACTGCGACTGGTACGCGCTCATGGCGGCCTGGGCCTGCTCGACCTGACGGCGAATAGTTGGCAGCTGATCCTTTACGAACTGGAGCTGAGACGCTGCCTCCGCAGAGCTCCGATCCACGTTCTGGCGAACATAGGCATCGGCGACTCTTTGCACCAGGGCTTCGGCACGAGCGGCGTCAGAGTCCTGATATCGAATTGCCAGGATCCCTGAATCTTTACCTTGCTCGACCGCCTGCAACTCATCCTGAATGCTTGCTACGACATCGAGACGTCGCGTCTTCACCAGCTCGAATCGGACACCGGGATTGCCCTGGAGACCTGAAACTTCAAGGACTACCCCACCGCGACTAACTGGCACACCCACCTTGCCGCGCAGCAGCCTTTCACCTTCAGGCCCGTAAAGGGAAAACTCACCAGCTCCATTTTCGACCTGAAGAATATACTTCTGGTCGATCTGAGATCCGGGAACGTCGAATCGATGGACCTCGAGCGCTTCACCACCCCAGGCATAACTAGTAAATCCAAACCAAGGATCGGCTACAGGGGCCTCCTCAGTTGGCTTGAAACGACGTGAAATGAACCCGCCGATCAATGGAAACTGGTATGGCTCAACTTGTGTGTCGAGCTGAAGGGCATCAACAGCGGCCCCTACCACCGTGCGAGAGGTCAGGAGCGCGACCTCTGTAGTTGCGGCGGTGCTACCTCCACCTCCCAACGAAGCAAGATCGGCCAGACCCGGGATGGAGGGAACCTTAGACTCCACCTGAATCATAGCTTCCGCCTGATAAACAGGCTTCGAAAGCAATGCATAGGCACAGCCAACCGCGAAGAAGACCACCGCGACCGAGATTATCAACCACCGGCGATCCAACAATACGCCGAGTACTTCGCGCAGATCGATCTCGTCGTTCTTTGCAGCCCGGTCTTCCATTTGTTTGGTCATTGATTCCACTTCATCATCGAAAAATCTCGCGCAGCGACCCAGGGGCGATCCCGACAAGGCCGCACTTGTTGGCACCATCAAAGAACCGAGGATCCTAGATGCTTCTCAGCAGGCAGGAAGCAGGAGTTCGGCCGTTGGGCCACATAGCATACCTCGAATCCGGCTCGGAGATGAAGTTCGACGCTATCGATATCAACCACCTTGAACGCGCGCGCGTTGCATCGCGAACACGGACTGCTATGCTTGGGGGTCGTCGAGGGCAGGCGATGGGCTCTAGTCAGCGGCAGAGCGCGCGACACCCGAAAGCAGCTTGGGGAGCCACTGATAAGCAAACAAGCTACTTGACCGGACGCCCCACGGGAGACACCTCACTCGCGGTGCCGCCAGTCACTAGGCGGCAGCAAGTCAGAGCCGTCTTGAGCACTCAAGGACCAATGGAAATGGAGTTTGGAATCGGGCAAGCCGCCGAAGAACACACGGGCATCCTCACGGACAGCACCTAAGCGTCGACTGCCAGCCTGAAAGCGACAATCAAGCAGCCGACGATACAAGTTAACGTCATCAAATGGAATTTCAATGAGCAAGCGCGCGCTAATTACAGGAATCACCGGACAAGATGGATCTTACCTCGCGGAACTATTGCTACAGAAAGGCTATGAAGTTCACGGAATCAAACGTCGATCCTCGTCCTTCAACACTCAGCGCGTCGACCACATTTATCGCGACCCCCACGACGCAACAAGCAAGTTGCACCTGCACTACGGCGACCTCACCGACTCCAGCAACCTAACTCGCATCGTCGCGGAAGTTCAGCCCGACGAGGTCTACAACCTGGGCGCTCAGAGCCATGTAGCGGTGAGCTTTGAATCGCCGGAATATACCGCAGACGTTGACGCCCTCGGCACCCTCAGGCTTTTGGAGGCCATTCGATTCCTGAAACTTTCTGAGAAGACCAGGTTCTATCAGGCCTCGACTTCTGAACTTTTCGGACTTGTCCAAGAATCCCCCCAACGGGAATCGACCCCCTTCTACCCGAGAAGCCCCTATGGCGTGGCAAAACTCTACGCTTACTGGATCACGGTTAATTACCGTGAGAGTTACGGCATGTACGCGTGCAATGGCATTCTGTTCAACCATGAAAGCCCGCGCCGCGGCGAAACATTCGTAACACGTAAGATTACCCGCGGCCTGGCGAATATCGCCCAAGGCCTCGAGAAGTGCCTTTATATGGGAAACCTCGACTCCCTTCGAGACTGGGGTCATGCGAAGGACTACGTGGAGATGCAGTGGTTGATGCTTCAACAACAGAAGGCAGTCGACTATGTGATCTCAACTGGCGTTCAGTACAGCGTCCGTCATTTCATTGAACTCGCGGCACTCGAACTGGGCATCACGCTGCAGTTTGTCGGCGAGGGCGATTCGGAAAAGGGCGTAGTTGTCCGGGTAGAGGGTGATCAAGCGCCGCACGTGCGCCCTGGAGACACCATCGTTTGCGTTGATCCTCGATACTACCGCCCGGCAGAAGTTGAAACGCTGCTTGGTGACTACGCCAAGGCGGAACGCGAATTGGGATGGAAGCCAACTACCAGTTTGCAGGAAATGGTTTCGGAAATGGTGCAGTCGGACCTGCTGGAAGCCAGAGAGAAGCGCTACCTGATTGCATCTGGTATTCGCGATAGCTGACATAAAGATGTTTAGAGCATCGCTAATTTCAGCAATTACCGCCATCCTCGTGATGGCGGTAAATTTTCTAGTGAGCGTCGTCACCGCTCGAAGCCTTGGTCCAGAGGGTCGAGGCGCCTTCTACTCAGTGCAGGTTTTCGCACTTTTCGTAGCGTCATGCGCCCAGCTAGGCCTGGGACAGGCCATGGTTTATGCAGTTCGAGCGAAAATAGTAAACTTCAGAGTTGCATACGACACATCCAGCGCGGTAACCACTGCACTATCCGTCTGCATGGCTATAGCTGCCTTCAGTTTCTTCCTGAAAGAGGAAACTACCGAAATTTGGATGGCGGCCTGCTATGCAGCAGCAGTTTCCCTTACCGTCTTCTGCGGGTTCTGCGCCCAACTGGAGAGCTCGCTGAGAGCCTACAACACAGCAAGGCTAGCACTTCCGGTTCTGGTACTTCTAAGCCTTGCCGCGGTTGCCGCGACTGACTCAATGAACTTGAGCGCAGCAATCGCCATCCAAGCACTAGCAACGCTACTTGTTGCGAGCGGCACATGGGCCTACCTGCGCTGGAAGCTCCGCCGTACGCACGACGAATCGATCTCTGCCAAAGATACAAAGCCTCCTGGCGCGGGAACCAGCTTAGTAAAACTTGGCCTCAAATTCCACGCGACAACTCTCGCCGGAATTTTGGCAACAAACATTGACAAAATATATCTCATATCGAAGGCCACCGCATCGGAACTCGGAATCTACTCAATTGCCTTCTCAACATCACGCATATTGAGCTCGCTTTACGAGTCGATGGCCACGTCACTATATTCTCGCTACGGCGGGCATAGCGACCCCGGCTCAACAGATGTAGTTGTACAGGTTTTTCGTGCGACCTTCATACCAATGATGGCCCTTGCTATTCTGGGGGGATTCATTGGCCAGGTATTCATACCACTGATCTTTGGCCATAAGTTCAGCGGAGCGGCGATCCCATTCGCGATCCTCCTGATTGAATCGATACTTTCCGGATCGAGCTGGATGCTTGCGCAGAAGTTCAACATCGACGGGAAACCCGGGCTCGTTGCGATTAGGCAGATTGCCTCGATTGCGCCAATCCTCATCGCCATGCCATTTCTACCACATCAGAATCTAATTTCATGGTTGGCATTTGTGATGGCTATCTCAGGTGGCGTAAGGCTGGGCCTCACTATTTTCTTCATGATGAAAATGGAGAAGTCTTCGCTGCGCGACTTGACCCCAACGATAAGCGAATCGATGGCTCTAATTAGTAAATTTCGTAGGAAAGGGAGTTTCGAGTGAATAATGGCACAGAGCTGGTTCCGCACGCCAAGGTTATGACGGACCTCAAAGAGAGCCTCTCCAAGGTGGCCGAAGTCATCAATAGCGACACTATTCACTATGTCGACATTCCCGTTCATGGGAATGTTGGAGACATCTTGATCATGGCTGGAACCATCAAGTTCCTTGAGGATAACGGAATACGTCGAACTCAGACGTCCGGGTACTTCAACTACAGCCCAAACTGGGCCGAGCCTGGTGTGCCGATTGTGTTTCACGGCGGGGGCAACCTGGGCGATCTTTACGCGTGCCCGCAGGCCATACGCGAAGAGGTTGTATCCAAGTGCCACGGCAACAGGATTGTAATACTTCCACAAACCATTCACTTTTCAGACACTGAAAAGTATGAAGCCTGTTGCGCGATATTTTCAAAGCATCCTGATCTTCACATATTTGTACGGGATGCCAAGTCGGTCGCGCTAGCAAGGAGGATGACTCCTAACGTCTATCTTTCGCCCGACATGGCTCATCAGCTTTGGCCGATGACCAAGCGACCGCGCCAAGGAAGTGGCAAACTGAGATTCCTGCGCACCGATGACGAGCGCGGAAGCGAAAACTCCTCCGATCAACAAAAATCCATTGACTGGCCTGAACTTATCGGATGGCATGGCACCATCTTGCGGGCTTATTCAAAAATTGGCCAGCTGCCACTGATTCGTAGCTTTCGCCTTACTGCAAATCTCCACAGCGCAGGCTGGTTACTCTATTCCAGTTACTTGATCGAACGATCAGCATCCTATTTCAGCAAGCACGCAGAAGTGGACACGGATCGACTTCACGGGCATATCCTAAGCTCATTGCTTGGAATACGTAACACCGTCAGAGATAATTCATACGGAAAGAACGGCAACTACGTTAGTTGCTGGACCCAATCTAGCGACCTCGTGCGCTCGGTCAAGCAGACAGAACATGGCGACTACTAATTTCCGAATCGATGGCAGGTCGCTCCTTTGGAGCTTCTGCCTCGTTCTTGTTCTGGTGTCCATGGCGGTGCATCAGCTTAGATACTCGATGTATCTGATTCCTTTTGCAGCCCTTCTGGCCGTTGTGTCCACCCTCAGGATCAAGATCCCGACTCCGACACTCCCATTTCTTGCTTACGCGATTGCTGGCGCAATCACAGTACCTCTTGGCGGAGAGTTGGGGTTCAAGGACTGCTACTTCGTGTTCTCGGGAATTGCACTCTCGCTGGCCTTCACCAACCCGATTAGATTCTCCTGGATCAAATATCTCCTACCGGTGGCGTTCATTGCGAGCATAGTCGGAGCAATTACACTGCGTGGTTGGCACGGCCTTGAGTTTGACTTGCTTGACTCCTCGTCTTCAATTGAAAGTACAGGGTCTTTTGTATGCGGGCTGTTTGCTGTTGTCGCTCTAGCTCGCTCTCGCTGGATCCTATTCCTGATTGCAACGCTCGCCTCTTTGCTGCTTCTTAAGCGCGCCGCCCTCCTTGGTATCGCAGTTTGCATTCCTTTTGCGCTGCTACCCGACAGGAAGGCGAAGCAGTTGCTTTCCAGCCCAGTGATGGTACTGGTAAACCTGGTGGCGGTCGCTTTTGCGGTGAAGTACGCCATCGGTGACCTCGACAGTGTAATCACGGCGTTAACAGGGAAGTCCGCCAATGAAATCGGGCTCGGACGACAGCTTTTGCAGTCGGAGGCAGCGAACAGTATCGTCGGAAATGCCCACTACATACTTTACGGAAACGGCGTTGGAACAGCCTACGCCACCTTCCTCGGAAAGTTCGGGCAAGGAGATGCAAACATGCACTCTGATGCCCTCAAGATGATTTATGAGCTCGGACTGGTATTCTTTCTTACATTCATCTGGCTCGGATACAGGGCAAGAACACTAGAAGCGAAGATGCTATTCCTTTATAGCAATCTGATATTCTACTTTGACAATACAATCATATATTCCTTCTATCTATTCTTCCTGCTTTCAATGCAAATGCTTGACCAGGATGATAGGGAGTTGAAACAGGGGAGCCACGCGCCATGCAGCCAGTAGTTTCAGTTGTCATGCCTGCATACAATGCAGAGAAAACGATTGAGGAGGCCGTTGTCTCCATCCTCAATCAAGACCTGCGCGAAATTGAGCTGATAGTAGTGGACGATGGATCTACGGACCAGACAGGACTCGTTCTCGCTCGACTGCAGGCCGACAGCCGACTTCGGGTATTAACGCAGAAGAACGCGGGCGTGGTCGCTGCCCTCAATGCCGGAATTGCCGTTGCAGCTGGAACATTCATTGCTCGCGCGGATGCTGACGACTATTACAGCCCCAGTCGACTGAGCCTCCAGCGCTCGGTGCTTGACGCCGACCCTCGCGTTTCCCTGGTCTATACAGACTTTTTCAAAGTATATCCCGACGGAACACTCACGCCATCCACAACTCCGGACAATCACGACGATGCGATGACCTCGTTATTTAGAGGCAACTTCGTAATGCACAGCAGCGTCATGTTCCGACGAAAGGATTTCATCCAGGCGGGCGGTTATCGACCTGAGTGGAAACACATTGAAGATTGGGAGCTTTGGTTCAGACTTACTCTTCTTGGCAAAATGGCCAGAGTTGGCGATGGAGTTTCTTTCCTTCGCGTCCACGACGGAAGCGTGTCCGCAAAGCATGAGATTTTCCAGGCAAAAGCTGGTTTGAGATTGAGATGGAGCCTGATCCAGTCTCAGCGATACCCTGTTTCGAGCATGGTCCATATGATCCGCCCGGCGCTGAAGGTTTTCGTGGGCAAGCACGCGCTGTCCGTCGCTCGCAAAGTGCTCGGGAGGAAGCGCTATCAATGAGCTACATTACTTGTGACTGGGCTGCAAACCGAGGAAATCCCAAGGGCCGCTTGATATTGCTCAGCTTTCGAGCTGTCAATCTGATCAGTCGTATGCCCAAAGTCATCAGGCTCCCTCTACTTCCAGTCGTTGCTGCCTACAGAGTTGCGATCGAATGGATGCTGGGCGTTGAAATACCATGGAAAACAAGGATTGGTCCTGGCGCATCGCTCTTCCACGGGGTTGGCTTGGTCATCAATGATCGAACGATTATTGGTCGCAATGTTGTACTGAGGCACTGCACTACAATTGGCGTTCGCGTTACAAGCTCGAGCTTCGACGGCATCGCCCCAGTCATTGGAGACAATGTTGATATCGGATCAAATGCAACAATCATTGGGCCAATTAAGATAGGGAACAATGTATCGATAGGCGCTGGAAGCGTCGTTATTACAGACGTTCCTGACGACTGCATCGCCGTTGGAAATCCCGCCCGAATAATCAATCGCCGGACAAGCTGAAGATGAGAGTACTCATTGTCCACAACTATTATCAGCAGGCCGGCGGCGAAGATTCCGTTGTCAGGAACGAAGCGGAGCTGCTTCGTGCGAACGGCCATGAAGTGAAGCTTTACGCTGTGTCCAATCACTCAATCCAAGGGTTCGCATCGAAGATTATTGCAACGGTAAATGCAATCTTCTCCATTCCCTCATACTTCAGGATACGCAAAGAGATATCTGAGTTTCGTCCTGATGTAGTTCACGTCCACAACTTCTTCCCACTTATCTCGCCATCCGTATTTTATGCCTGCCGAGCCAAGAAGGTACGATCGGTTTTCACTCTACACAATTACCGAATTGTGTGCCCGACTGCGACATTGTACTTTGATGGTGAAGTGACCGAGAGGAGCATAGACGAGGGCCCTTGGTGGACCGTGGCTCGTCGCGTGTATCGGAACTCGCTCATCGGAACTTTTTCAATTGCCGCCAGCGTCTCACTGCATCGGCGACTGGGTACGTGGAAGAAGGTTGATCAGTTCATTGCGCTCACCGAGTTTGCAAAGAGCCTGTTTTCGAGAGCAGGGATACCAAGCTCCAAGATTAGAGTGAAGTCCAACTTCTCTCATCTGGAAATTGAAGAGTTCCCCGAGCAGGGAGTTCGTGATGGTTATCTTTTCGTGGGTCGACTTACTGAAGACAAGGGAATACACGTG
Organism: Stenotrophomonas sp.; assembly: GCA_003510825.1. GTDB lineage: Bacteria > Pseudomonadota > Gammaproteobacteria > Xanthomonadales > Xanthomonadaceae > Stenotrophomonas. The sequence continues at coordinate 9,424 of DOKO01000092.1, read as the reverse complement.
TTGCTCGAAGCGGCACGTTCCGCTGACGTAACTGTGACAGTCATTGGTGATGGCCCGCTATCGGACATCGTTTCAGCCAACAAGCATATTAATTTCTTGGGCAAGCGAGATTCTTCGATAATCAGGTCTGAAATGAGGAAGGCCAAAGCACTCATCGTTCCCAGCTTGTGGTACGAAGGCTTTCCAATGGTCATCGCCGAAGCGTATTCACAGGGCCTTCCCGTCTTTGCCAGTGATATCGGTGCTCTTAGCGAGTTGATAGAGCCAGAAGTAACCGGCGAATTGTTTAGTCCGGGAAGCCCTGATGAGCTCGCCGCTCTGTTGATCAGCCATAAAAACTCTGAGCATCGAATAGCGCGGATGAGCTCCGGTGCGCGCAGCCGTTATCTGGACTTCTACTCTCCGGAAGTAAGTCTTCGAACCCTTTTGTCGGCCTACAAATCCGAGCAGCCCCTCTAAATTGCATGGACAGCATCCATAGTGAATAACCCCTGTACTTCTATCGACGTTATCGGCACACCGATCACTCGCGTCAGCTGGGATCAGTCCCTAGACCGTATTCACGCTTGGAGCATGCGTCGAGACAGCAGGGTAGTCTGCATCTGCAACGCCCACTCCGTCGTCACAGCACGTCAGGACAAGGAGTTCGCAGCAGCCGTGAACTCTGCCGACATGGCAACGCCCGATGGTGCACCGGTGGCCTGGCTCATGAGACGTCTTGGGGCTTCCGGACAGCAACGCATCAATGGTCCCGACCTGATGCTCAAGTACTGCGAGGCAGCCGCCAAGCGCGGCGAGTCCATCTACCTCTATGGTGGCGCTGAGACGACCTTGAGCATTCTCCGCGACGAGCTGCCCAAGCGATTCCCTGGCTTGGTCATTGCCGGCTCGCACTCACCACCCTTCCGCGCACTCAGCGAAGAAGAGGATGCTGCCATCGTGCGCGACATCAATGACTCTGGTGCCGGGACGATCTGGGTCAGCCTCGGCTGTCCGAAGCAGGAGAAGTGGATGGCGGCGCACCGTGGCCGGATCAATGGAGTGATGATCGGTGTCGGGGCGGCATTCGACTACCATGCGGGTGTTATCTCCCGGGCCCCGCTCTGGATGCAGAACAATGGCCTCGAGTGGCTGCACAGGCTTGCGAGCGAGCCTCGTCGGCTGTGGAAGCGCTACTTCGTCACCAACACCCTCTTCATTTGGCACGCTGCGCGCCAGCTTATGACGACGCAGTCGAAATGACCCACTTGACCGAGCTTCCACCACGGCACTTGAGTGCAGCTGACTTCAAGGCCGTCGTTCGGGACACACCTCTTGTGTCGATCGATCTTCTGGTCATGGATCCACGGCAACGCATGCTTGTGGGGTTGCGCACCAATGAACCTGCACGCGGATTCTGGTTTGCGCCGGGTGGACGCATCCGCAAAGGCGAGAACCTCAGCCAGGCATTCCGCAGGCTGACTCTGGCTGAGCTCGGGCAATCGCTGGAGATCAGCGAAGCCACCTTCGTTGGCGTGTATGAGCACTTCTACGCCGAGGACTTCACCGGAGCATCGGATGCAGGTACACACTACGTGGTGCTGGCCTACTCCATCAGCGTGGATCCCGCGGGAATGGCTCTGCCGGAGGAACAGCATGCTGAGTACCGCTGGGTAACGGCAGAAGATGCTTTGTCCGATGCCTCGATCCACCCCAATACCCAGGCATACGCCCGCAAATGAAAAAGGGCCAGCGAACGCTGGCCCTTCCATCCAAGACCTCAGGCGGCGCGCAGGCGCCCTTGGTTGTCGAGGAACCAGCGATACGTCTGTTCGACGCCTTCCCGAAGCTCGATCGAAGCCTTCCAGCCCAATCCATTCAACCGTGAGACGTCCAGCAGCTTGCGCGGGGTGCCATCCGGCTTGCTGGTGTCATTGCGGATTTCGCCCTTGAAACCTGTAACGTCCTTCACCAGCTCCGCAAGCTCGCGAATGCTGATGTCATCACCGACACCAACATTGACGATGTCCGAGCCTTCATAGGTCTCAGTCAGATAGACCGTTGCGGCTGCCATGTCGTCTACATGGAGGAACTCACGGCGTGGCGTCCCCGTACCCCACATGACGACCTCGCTGTCACCGCGCTCAGCGGCTTCATGGAACTTCCGCAGAAGCGCCGGAAGCACATGTGAGTTCTGCAGATCGAAGTTGTCGCCCGGCCCATAAAGATTGGTCGGCATCAGGCTGATCGCGTTGAATCCATACTGCTTGCGATAAGCCTGGCACATCTTGATGCCCGCAATCTTTGCGATCGCATACCACTCGTTCGTAGGCTCCAGGCCTCCGGTCAGCAGCGAATCCTCGCGGATGGGCTGCTCGGCGAACTTGGGATAGATGCACGACGAACCGAGGAAAGTCAGCTTCTTGGCACCATGACGGTACGCTGCGTCGATCACGTTGTTCTGGATCTGCAGGTTCTCAAACAGGAATTCGGCAGGGTACGCATCGTTTGCATGGATGCCGCCTACCTTGGCCGCAGCCAGGATGACGATTGCCGGCTTCTCCGCCTCGAACAGCGCTTCGACCGACGCGCGATCCCTGAGATCGACGCGCTCGCGCCCTGCAAGCAAGAGGTTGTCATAACCCAATGCCTGCAAACGACGCACCACGGCTCCACCCACCAGTCCCCGGTGTCCTGCGACAAAAATCTTATCGTGCTTGTCCATGCCCTTTCCGTTCAACTGCTGAGTCAGGAGGCGAATTTTAGCAGACGACCTCGGCCCCATTTGGGCCCCGGCCGGCCTGCGGACGGGTGGGTTGAGATTTATGGGGGGAAACCAGATAGAATGCCTTCCTCACGCCGCCCTCCGGGTGTCGTGATGCCCGCCCCAGCACGTTTCCAGGGCGACGGTCTACAACGCGCCCGTAGCTCAGCCGGATAGAGTAGTGGCTTCCGAAGCCATTGGTCGGGGGTTCGAATCCCTCCGGGCGCGCCATCTTTCCCTGCTCCTGTCTGCCCTTGCAGACCTTGCCTCACAGCAGGATGTTCCCCCTAAGCAACACCACGGCTCCCGGAGCCCCACCGCTCGGCGGCTCGGCCGCCCGCGCCCGTCACTCAAACCCGTGCAGCGCCCGCACCCCGGCATCCTTCTCCAGCAGATGCATGGTGAACAACTGCGTCGCATCCCGCGACCAGCTCCCCTCCAGCCAACGCCACGTTGCCGCATCCACCCGCGGCAGCTTCCGCTCCAGGTGGTAGACCCGGCTGCCATCGCCCGAGAAGTACCCGCCCAGCAGCCGCCAGCGCGCGCGATCCACCCCGGGCAGCGGCTTCCCATCGCAGTAGACGTTGCTGTCATCGAAGGCGTACAGCGGCTCCTGCGGCACGCCCTGCAACAGGTCACCACGCCGGCAGTGCTTCATCCGCCGGCCGCAGTACCAGCCCCCCTCGCTATCGGCGCCATAGCCACCACCGAGATCACGGAACGTCGTGCACTCCGCCCCGGGCAGCGCCTTCAGCGAAGTCTCGTACTCGAAGTAGACGGCGTGGTCATCCAACCAGTACGCGCCGCACTGGCGGAAGCTGTCTCGATCAATGGCAGGCAGCCGCGTCCACGCGTGGTAGACCGCATGTGCATCGCGACCGATGAAGTGGTGCGCCGGCATGAACTCGAAACTGGCCGCGTCGGCCTTGCGCAGCAACCGCCCCTGGTGGAAGACCTGGCCGTCGTGGACGCGCCAATACTCGATGCCATACGGATCGATGAAACGCTGGTCCGGCAGGTCGATGATCTTCTGCCATGCCATGGGTTGGGCTCCGCCGGTGGGGTGGGCCGTAGTGTAGTGCAGGCAGAAACAGCAACGCCGGGCATGGCCCGGCGCTACCGTCAGATCAGGGGGCGGATCAGTACTTGCCGTCGAACGCGAAGATCGGCTTGCGCTGCTTCCACGCGCCGGCGGTGAAATCCGGGAATTCCAGCGTCTGGAAACTGTTGGCGATCGACTGCTCGGACAGCGGCGTGATCGCGCTCCAGGTCACCGCATCGTAGATGTCGATCGGCATCGGCGCCTTGGCCTTCAGCGCTTCCACGAAGGCGTGGATGACGAACCAGTCCATGCCACCGTGGCCGGCGCTGGCCGCGGTGTCTGCGTTCTGCTTCCACAGCGGGTGTTCGTACTGGTCCTGGTAGGTCTTGAACTCTTCCCACTGGTGCGGCGGGCTGCGGCCTTCGATGTGGATCGAATGGTTCACGTCCATCCACAGGCCCTTGGTGCCCTGCACGCGGAAGCCCAGCGAGTACGGGCGCGGCAGCGAGGTGTCGTGCTGCAGGATGATGGTCTCGCCGTTCTCGCAGGCCAGGGTGGTGGTGACGATGTCGCCCAGCTTGAACTTCACTTTGGTGCTGGGGTGGGTGGTGCCGCCACTCTTGGCCACCGTGTACTCGTGCAGGCCGCGCGCCTTGCTGGCGAACGCGTTGATGTGGGTGAAGCGGTTGCCGCGGTTGATGCCGGTGTACATCGCGCACGGGCCGATGCCGTGGCTGGGGTACAGCTCGCCATTGCGCTGCACCGAATGCTCGGTGCGCCAGCGCGCTTCGCTCCAGCCCTTGGGGCCGAATTCCACGCCGCTGTCGTAGGGCTGGTTGGGATCGCCGGAGTTGAACTTCACCCCGCGCAGGTCATGCTGGTAGCCCGCCTGCAGGTGCACCAGTTCGCCGAACAGGCCCTGCCGCACCATCTGCAGCGCGGCCATCACGTCGCGGCGGTAGCAGACGTTCTCCAGCAGCATGTACGGGGTGCCGGTGTCGAGCTGGGTCTTCAGCACATCCCAGTGGTCCTGCAGGGTGATGCCGGCCACCACTTCGCAGCCCACGGCAACGCCGGCCTGCATCGCGGCAATCGCCATCGGCGCGTGGTACTGCCACGGCGTGGCGATGATCACGCCATCGATGCCCTTCTGTTCCAGCAGGCGCTTCCACGCGTTGATGTCGCGGTCCTGGCCATAGGCCTTCGGCGCGGGCTTGCCGGCCTTGGTCACCATTTCCACGCCCCGGCCGAGCATGATCGGCTCGATGTCGCACAGCGCGACCACCTCCACGTCGTCCCGGCGCACCAGCTCCTTCAGCAGCACCAGGCCACGCATGCCGGTACCGATCATGGCCAGGCGCACCTTGCGCCCTGCCGCCCAGGCGGGCGTCTGCGGCAGCAGGCTGCTGGCGGCGACGGCGGCACTGGCCGCGATGAACTCCCTACGCTTCATGGCAAACACTCTCCTCTTGAAGGTGCGCCGGCCACGACCGGCGCACCAGGGTCACACGAACGGAATTACTTGAACCGGTAGCCGACGGTCACACTGTAGCCGCGGCCGAAGATGGTGGCGTAGTCGCTGGAATCGCCGAGGAAGCTGTTCGGATCGTAGAACGGCAGGCGATCGAACAGGTTCTTGACGGTGAAGCTGAGGTTCCAGGCGTCGTCCGGGCGCCAGGTCACGCTCAGGTTGGCGGTCCACCACGACGGTGCGCCATCGCACTTGCTGGCCTCCAGGGCAAGGAAGCCGGCGGTGCAGGTCTCCTTGTTGTTGTCCACTTCATCCACGCGGTCGCGGGCCCACTTGGTGCCGCCCACGTAGTTGACGAACATGCTGGTGGTCACCTGCTTGTAGGTCCAGTCGGCGTTGAGCGTGGCGCGCAGGCGCGGGTTGTTGTAGTAGCCCACCACGTCGCCGTAGTACCAGCCGCTCTCATCATCCATGTAGTAGCGGTTGCGGTTGGCGATGGTGGCGGCCAGGCCCACGTTCAGCCCGCCCCATTCACCCAGCGAGAAGCGGCTGCGTGCATCGATGTCGAAGCCGTCGACCAGGGTCTTGCCGCGGTTCTTGTACTGGCCCACCACGCTGGCCACGTTGCCTACGCTGTAGCCGGGCAGCACCGCCGGGCAGCTCACGCCGCTGGCCGGGTCGGCACACATCGCCGCCAGCTGGGCCAGGTTGGCGCGGTCGGCATCGGTAATCGGCGAGCGCGAGGAGGAGATGATGTCGGTGTCACGGCTGAAGTCCGGCGCAACGATCTCGTTGTTGCGGTAGATGAACCAGTAGTCCGCCGACACCGACAGCCAGCTGGCCGGCTCGTAGACGAAGCCCAGGGTGGCGATCTTGGCCTTTTCCGGCTTCAGGTCCTGGTTGGGCTGGGTCATGCGGGCGACGGTGCGGCTGCAGTCGACGTTGGCCAGGCTCTTGCCCAGGTCCACGTCACCGGCACGCTGCGACTGCCGCAGCAGGTCGGCGATGGCATTGGTCTCGGCGCAGCGCACCTCATCGCGGTAGCCGCCCAGCTGGGCGAACACACCACCGCTGCCGGACTCGGCCAGGCTGGGTGCGCGGAAGCCGGTGGAGTAGGTACCGCGCAGCATCAGCTGCTTGAAGGCCTGGTACTTGAAGCCGATCTTCGGCGCGACGTTGGCGCTGAAGTTCGGGTACTTGTCCACGCGCAGCGCCGCGTCCAGTTCCAGCTTGTCGGTGATCGGCGCAACGGTTTCGGAGAACAGCGCATAGGTGTTGCGTGCGCCGTCAAACCACGAGCCACCCTGCTGGGTGATCAGGCCGGCGGCGGCGTCCGGGTTGCCCGGGGTGTAGAAGGTTTCACGGCTGGCGTTGAAGCCGAACGCTGCGCGCATCTCACCGGCGGGCAGCTGGAACAGCGGGCCTTCGATCTTGCCGTCCAGGGTGTGCAGGCGCGTCCACGACTGGATGTCGAAGGTCGGGAAGGCTTCGCGGATCAGCGCGGCGTTGGCCTCGCTGATCTCGCCGAACTTGTAGGCCGGGTGGTCGGAAATGATGACCCGTCCGGTGCCCGGATCCACCGAGTACGGACCGAAGGCCTTCTCGAAGCCCTTCAGGTTGACGTTGATGGTCTGGTAGGTGGTGGAGTGCGTGCCGGCGGTCGCGAACGCGGTTTCCCAGTTCCAGTCGCCGACGTTGCCACGCGCGCCGGTCAGCACGCGGTAGCTCTGGTCGGTGTTGCGCTGGCCGAAGTAGTTGGCACCGGCATCCTGCAGCAGGTACTGCAGGCCGACCACGCCGCCCATCATCGCCTTCAGTTCGGGGCTGGCGTGGTTGTATTCGTTGTTCGGGCCCAGGTACGGGTACAGGAACTGGTTGACCGAGGTGCCGGTATCGCGCGAGAACCAGCTGGTCGGGTTGCCGGTGGTGGTGCCGTAGGTGCGCGGCGTGCCGCCGTTGGCGCGCAGGTCGATGTCGGTGTAGGTGGCCTCGGCGAAGATCTCGGTGTTGTCGCCCACCAGGAAGGTACCGTTGAGGTAGGCGGTGTTGCGCTCGGATTTGGCGCCCGCATCGATCTCGTTGTTCATCCACGTTTCCCAGACGCAGCTGGGGCCGGCTGCCTGGCCCTGCAGCACGTTCTGGCAGCCCGGTGCGGCTTCCTGCACGCGGCGGCCGGTGACCGGATCGAAGGCGAAGTAGGTGCCCGGATTGAACTGGCCCGGCTTGCTGCCCACGCCCAGGCGCAGGTTGGTCAGGTAGTTGGGGTTGTTGACGTAGTACTGGCTGGGGCGCTTGTCGTAGAAATCGCTGAGCGGAATCGCGTCGCGGCGGTACATGTTCACCGCGCCATAGACGTTGAAGCGGTTCTCGGTCAGGTCACCGAAGCCGGCGGTGATGCTGGCCTGGCGCTCGCCGTAGGAATCGATGCGCGAGGAGGTGTCGTTGGTGAAGTTGATCTCCGCGCCCTGGAAATTGCGCTTGGTGATCACGTTGATGACGCCGGCCACCGCATCGGTGCCGTACACCGCCGAAGCGCCGTCGGTCAGCACTTCCATGCGTTCGATGGCCGCGGCCGGAATCGCATCGATGTTGACGAACTGGGTCTGGAAGCCCGCCGGTGCGCCGTAGTACGAGAGGCGGCGGCCGTTCAACAGCACCAGCGTGCCCTGCGCGCCCAGGCCACGCAGGTTGGCCTGCGAGGCGCCATCCGAACCCGTGAACAGCGAGCGCGAATCCTGCTGCGCGGGTCGCGCGGCCGGCAGGTTGTCCAGCACCTGCAGCAGCGTGCGCGCACCCATGTTCTGGATGTCCTGCTTGCTGATGACCTGCACCGGGGACGCGGTTTCGACATCGGTGCGGCGGATATTGGAGCCGGTGACCTCGATGCGGGCCAGGTCGGTGGCGTTGTCCTTGCTGTCCTGGGCGGCAGCAGGCAGGGCGATCGACAGCAGCACGCCGGCGATGGCCAGCGAGAGCGGGGCGAAGGAACGACAGGGCGGACGGGGGTGGCGTGCGGGCAACATCGGGGTTCTCTCCTGGCAGGGGTGCGCGGCGGGTGGGCGGCGCGAAAGCGATTGGCGGGCAAAACGCTCCCGGGCCACGGCTCTGGAGCCATGGTCGGAATGGGCGGGGGAGGAGCGGTGTTACGTGGGGGTCATGGGGCGACGATGCTGGCGGAGTCGCCCTCCTGGCCGATCAGCACGGCGTTGGCCCAGTTGGCGCAGACCTGGGCGGGTTGGCTGCCCTGCGCACCCAGCGTGCGCAGGCTCAGGGTGGAAAGACCACGGATGTCCAGCTCCGGCTTGACCACGCCGGGTGCCTTCACCAGACCGCTGTCGTACAGCAGGCGGCCGTCGCCCCAGACCTGGAACTGCAGGCCCCCGGCGGTGCGGCAGGCGTCGTCGATGCCGAGATCGGCGCGCAGCAGGTTCCAGCCGCCCTGCAGGCGCAGGTCGATGCGGCTGTTGCCACCCACGCCCAGGCCGCGGCGGAACTGCAGGCCGTTCATGCGCAGGCCGGCGTCGCCACGGAACGACTGGTCGGCGCGGACCTGGCTGGCCAGCGCGGCCGGCACCGGCAGCTCGGAGAGATACTGCTGCCGGGCCGGTCGCTCCGGTTCCTGGTGTTCGAGGATGTGGAAGGTGGACAGCGCGATCGGGCCGACGTCGCGCGGCTGCAGTGCATCGAAGGCGCGGGCGCTGCCCTGTGCGGCGGTGACCATCGGATCGGTGCTGCTGGCGCCGTCGCCTTCGGGGTTCTGCACGCTCAGCACGCGGAAGCGCAGCAGGCGGCCGGCATGCGCCGGGAAGTCGATGCGCTGCACGCCTTCCTTCAACTGCAGGCGGCCACGCGCGATGGGTTCGCCCCACTCGCCATTGCTGTCGCCCAGGTAGACCTCGTAGTCGCGGACCTGGCCGTGCTTCCAGTTCTTGTCGTTGCGCGGGGCGATCTCGATGCCGTCGATCATCTTCCGCTCGCCGAAGCCGACCACCCACTCATGCGCACCGGTACGCACGGCCTGGTTGCGCACGCTGCGGAACCAGGTGTTGGGGTCATCGTCGAAGGCGTTTTCCAGCGCGTGGCCCGGTTCTTCGGCCGGGCGGTTGACCACCAGCAGGCTGTCGGCCGGCAGTTCGCGGCCCAGCACCGGTGCGGCCGGGAAGGCATC